>NZ_MKVG01000004.1:0-75853 GCF_001899155.1 Flavobacterium sp. 38-13 | reverse complement strand
TAAATGATTTTGTATCTTTAAAATCCGAAATTCATCATTTAATTTAAAGCAAACCCTCAATGTTTGGAATTTGTAATCTAGCCATAATACCTTTAAGATTTGAACCTAGCGACCGTAGCGAAATTGTATCACAAGTACTTTTTGGTGAGCATTTTAAAATTTTAGAGCAAAATAAGCAATGGTCAAAAATCCAATTGCATTTTGATGGGTATGAAGGCTGGGTAGACGAAAAACAATTCCAGACTATTTCAGAAACAGATTACAATCAGCTGTGTAATGAGGCGATAATCCTCAATGCGGATTTGATTGAATATGTAAATTCTCCAAATAATTTACTGATGCCTATTCCTTTAGGTGCATCACTTTCTTTTCTTAGTAATCCGGCAATTAATAAAAGTAATCTGGATTTTGAAGGAATGAAAATCAGTGGCATAAAACCAAAATCCAATTTGATAAATACCGCATTTATGTATTTGAATGCTCCGTATTTGTGGGGCGGAAAGACTCCTTTTGGTGTTGACTGTTCCGGTTTAACCCAAATGGTATATAAACTTAACGGCTATAAATTGATGAGAGATGCCTCACAACAGGCAACCCAAGGTGAAGCGCTAAGTTTTATTGAAGAAAGTGAACCGGGAGATTTGGCCTTTTTTGACAATGAAGAAGGTAAAATAATACATGTCGGACTTATTATGGATGACAATTATATTATACATGCCAGTGGAAAAGTCAGAATTGACAGATTAGATCACCTGGGCATATATAATGCTGAAACTAACAGGCATACACACAAACTAAGAGTTATCAAAAAAATAATATAAAAAAAACCGAAGATAAAAATCTTCGGTTTTTTTGCCTTTTAAATGAGCCTATCGTTAATCATTAAACGACGCTTTTAAAGCTTTAGCTTCAGAAGTCATTTCAAGATAATTGTATACGTTCAATAATGTTCTGTATACGTCCTCATTTTTAGGATCTAGTTTATTCGCTTTTTCAAGATATGGCAGAGTACTTTTAAAAATAGCTTCTCTTTTTACTTTTAATTCATCATATCTTTTATTATCTTTTGCAGAAGTACCTAGTTTGTTCATTTCATCAACGATTGCAGTATCTCCGTTTAATTTCAAAACAGAAAGGTTTAGGTAAGCGTTAATATAATTAGGATCAATCTCTATAGCCTTTTTATAATATTTTTCAGCTTCAACATTTTCATTTGCCTGAGCTGCAAGTACTCCTAAATTGTAAAACAGGTTTGGATCATTTGGACTTTTAGCGATAACTTGTGAAATGACCTGCTTATAGCCTTCTACATTATTGCTCTTCATATACAAATCTGCTTGGGTCATTGCCAAAGTAAGATCATCAGGATTAGCAGCTCTTGCTTCAGCTACAGCTTTAGTTGCTGCAGCAACATCCCCTTTACTGTTGTAAATCAAAGCTACATTTTTATAAATTTCACCTCTTTTTGATTTGATCTGCTCTGTTCTTGGTTTCTCGTGAGTCCCCATTTTCACTGCTTTTTCTCTGTCAGCCAATGAAGCAAACGTCACCTCTTCCCCACTAAGTTTACTTGTTGCCATATATTCTGATCTTTCACCAGAATAATTTTGCTTTATAAGTTCATTATAGTAGGTCAACGCTTTATCATGATCTTTGTCATTGACAGCATAATTTGCAGCATAATAAAGTTTTTCCAGGTCGGTTTTGTCCAGAAGATAAAGACTGTATAATACAGTAGTTGCATCTTTATAGTTTTTTTGCTTACCCAGATTTACTGCATAATTTAACAGCATAGGTTTCATGTCAGCAATATCTTCATTGATGCTTTTAGTGAGAACTTGTTTACCTGATGTTTTTTCCAATTCAACAACCTTACTTGTATTGTCAGCTAATTGAAAAATGTTATTTGCATTAAATATTTTAATCAAGGCAGCTTGTGGATTTGCTCTGTTCTCAGGACGGCTAGCAGCTTCTTGTGCTTCAATAAATGGCACTAGCGATTTGTAAAAGCCTAAATAAATTTTATCAGATTCAGATGCATTTGCCAGCAATGGTTCAGACTTTTCAATGGCAGCTTTATACTCCGTGAGGTCTTTTGCCTTAATTTCATCTTTGTCATAAATTTTCTTTAACGTCTTTAGCTCATCTTTCTGGGCAAATGTCAAACCCGAAACCAGAAAAGCTGACGCCAATAATAAATATTTACTTTTCATAATTTTTAATTTTGGTTATATAGTAGTTGTATTATTCTTCGGTATTTTCTGCTTCCGATGCATCATCATTGGTTGATGCTTCTAAAGCAGTATTTTCACCATCCCCTTCAGTTTCATCAATAACCTGCTCTTCACGGATTACTTTTGTTACTGCAGCAATAGAGTCATTACCTTTGATATTGATAAGCCTTACTCCCTGAGTCGCTCTACCCATAACGCGAAGGTCAGATACTTCCATACGGATTGTTAATCCCGATTTGTTGATAATCATTAAGTCATCTGCATCGGTAACGTTATTGATAGAAATCAGTTCTCCTGTTTTGTCAGTGATGTTTAGTGTTTTTACACCTTTACCACCTCTGTTTGTGATTCGGTAATCTTCAAGTGAAGAACGTTTTCCATAACCGTTTTCAGAAACTACCAGGATTTCACTTTCCATATCGTTTACAGATACCATGCCAATTACTTCATCTTTCTCATGCCCTAAGGTAATACCTCGAACACCGGAAGCGCTTCTTCCCATCGGACGTGTTTTGTTTTCTTCAAAACGTACCAATTTACCGGATTTCACAGCAATAAGAATCTGGCTTTCACCGTTTGTCAGTTTTGCTTCCAGTAGTTCATCGTCTTCCTTAATAGTAATTGCGGCAATACCGTTAACTCTAGGACGGGAATATTGCTCCAGTAATGTCTTTTTAACCTGACCTTGCTTGGTGGCCATAATTACATAGTGAGAATTAATGTAGTCCTGATTTTTCAAATCCTGAGTACAGATAAATGCTTTGACTTTATCGTCATTCTCAATATTGATAAGATTTTGGATGGCTCTTCCTTTTGACGTTTTTGTTCCTTCAGGAATTTCATATACTCTCATCCAGAAACATTTTCCTTTTTGAGTAAAGAACATCATATACTGGTGGTTGGTAGCTACGAACAGGTGCTCCAGGAAGTCCTGATCTCTAGTTGCCACTCCTTTTTGTCCTACTCCACCCCTGTTTTGGGTTTTGTATTCTGAAAGATTCGTTCTCTTGATATATCCGGCATGAGAAATTGTAATTACAACATTTTCGTCTGCAATCAAATCTTCAATACTCACATCACCGCCTGAATATTCGATAGTTGAACGACGTTCGTCGCCATATTTATCCTTAATTTCAGTCAGTTCTTCCTTGATTAGAGCCATTCTCATTTCTTTGCTTGCCAATAATTCTTTCAAGTGGGCAATCAATTTCATGATTTCTTCATATTCAGCACGCAATTTATCCTGCTCCAGACCTGTCAATTGTCTCAAACGCATTTCTACGATTGCTTTTGCCTGGATTTCAGAAAGGTTGAATCTTGCAATCAATTTTTCTCTTGCTTCATCAGTATTGCTTGAGGAACGGATTAATTGGATTACTTCGTCAATATTATCAGAAGCAATAATTAATCCTTCTAAAATATGGGCTCTTTCTTCTGCTTTACGCAATTCATATTGTGCCCTGCGGGTTACCACTTCATGACGGTGCTCCACGAAATGGTGGATCAGGTCTTTTAGGTTCAACAACTGAGGTCTGCCATTAACCAACGCAATATTATTTACGCTGAAAGACGATTGTAGTTGCGTATACTTATATAAGGTATTCAAAACGACATTAGGAACGGCGTCACGTCTTAATATGTATACGATACGCATTCCGTTTCTGTCCGATTCGTCACGAATGTTTGAGATACCGTCAATTTTTTTCTCATTTACCAGGTCGGCTGTTTTCTTAATCATGTCAGCTTTATTAACCTGGTATGGAATTTCAGTAACCACAATGCATTCTCTTCCGTCAACTTCTTCAAAATTGACTTTGGCACGCATTACAATTCTTCCTCTTCCCGTTTTGAATGCTTCACGAACGCCTTCATATCCATAAATAGTTCCCCCGGTTGGAAAATCAGGAGCTTTAATATGGTGCATCAGTTCGTCAATTTCTATATCGTTATTGTCGATGTATGCTAACGTACCGTCAACAACTTCACTTAAATTGTGAGGTGCCATATTGGTAGCCATACCAACAGCAATACCCGAAGCACCGTTTATTAATAAGGTAGGAACTTTTGTAGGCATTACCTTAGGTTCTTCCAGGGTGTCGTCAAAGTTCAATTGGAAATCGACTGTCTCTTTGTCAATATCTGCCATTATTTCCTCTGCGATTTTACGCATTCTGGCTTCAGTATAACGCATGGCAGCCGGGCTATCACCGTCTACAGAACCAAAGTTACCCTGACCGTCTACTAATAAATAACGTAAGCTCCATTCCTGGGCCATACGAACCATCGCGTCATATACAGATGTATCACCGTGTGGGTGGTATTTACCTAAAACTTCACCGACAATTCTTGCAGATTTTTTGTGTGCTCTATTTGAAAAAACTCCTAATTCGTACATACCATAAAGTACTCTTCTATGTACGGGTTTCAAACCATCTCTAACATCAGGAAGCGCTCTGGAAACTATTACAGACATCGAATAATCGATGTAAGAGGATTTCATTTCGTCTTCTATGTTAATAGGAATTAACTTTTCTCCTTCAGCCATAAGTATTTATATTAAAAAATTAAATTCGTTTCAAAACGTGCCAATATACGCAATTCGTAACATTTTCAGTGCATTTTTTATTACTAATTTCAGGGATTTATCAACATAAAAAAGCCACTTCATAGTTGATAAATAATTTTTGACATATTTTTATTTTCGGGTATTTTTTTGTCACTTAGCTGTCAGTACTTATGTCAGGGTATGATTTTTGCATTTACCCAACTAATTCATTAAATTTACAAGACCAATATTTTATATTATGGATGATAATTTTTCACCTAGAGTAAAAGATGTAATCACTTACAGTAAAGAAGAGGCACTCCGTTTGGGCCATGACTTTATTGGAACGGAACATCTAATGTTGGGCATATTAAGAGATGGAAACGGTAAAGCAATAAATATACTTAACAATCTGTCTATAGATTTAGAGCATTTGCGCAGAAAAGTCGAAATATTAAGCCCAGCAAATCCTAATGTCGAAGCAAGCAATGAAAAGAAAAACCTTCATTTGACGCGTCAGGCCGAAAGAGCATTGAAAACGACGTATCTTGAAGCTAAAGTTTTTCAGAGCCCTTCCATTAGTACCGCACACTTATTATTGTGTATTTTGAGAAACGAAAATGATCCCACAACCAAGCTGTTGAATAAGATGAAGATTGATTATGATTCAGCTAAAGAACAATATTTGAATATGACACCAAACAGCGAAGAAGAATTTTTGAATGACTTGCCAAAAAATGAATCTTACAATGATGATTCAGGACAAGATGACAGTTTAAAAGAAGGTGCTTTTAATACGCCGGCCAGTAAGTCCAATAAGAAATCAAAAACTCCGGTTTTAGACAACTTTGGACGTGATTTGACAGAAATGGCGGAAGAAGGCAAATTGGACCCTGTTGTTGGACGCGAAAAAGAAATTGAGCGTGTTTCACAGATTTTAAGCCGAAGAAAAAAGAACAATCCTCTTTTGATTGGAGAACCAGGTGTAGGTAAATCGGCTATTGCTGAAGGACTTGCCTTAAGAATTATCCAAAAGAAAGTTTCACGTATTTTATTCAACAAACGTGTAGTGACTCTTGATCTGGCCAGTTTAGTTGCCGGAACCAAGTACCGCGGGCAGTTTGAAGAACGTATGAAAGCCGTGATGAACGAACTGGAAAAGAACGACGATATTATTCTGTTTATAGATGAAATCCATACTATCGTTGGTGCTGGCGGAGCTACGGGCTCGCTTGACGCATCGAATATGTTCAAACCAGCTTTAGCCAGAGGTGAAATCCAATGCATTGGAGCAACAACGCTTGACGAATACCGCCAATATATTGAAAAAGACGGTGCTTTGGAGAGACGTTTCCAGAAAGTGATTGTAGAACCTACTTCTGTAGCGGAAACAATTACGATTCTGAACAATATAAAAAACAAATACGAAGATCATCACAATGTGACTTATACGCCTGAAGCTATTGAGGCTTGCGTAAAGTTAACAGACCGATACATGTCTGAGCGCTTCCTTCCAGACAAAGCCATTGATGCTTTGGATGAAGCAGGTTCACGTGTTCACATCACCAACATTGATGTTCCAAAACAGATTTTGGATTTAGAACGTCAATTGGAAGAAGTCAGAGAGCTTAAAAATACAGTTGTCAAAAAACAAAAGTATGAAGAGGCTGCAAAGCTTCGCGATGACGAAAAACGTATTGAAAAAGATTTGGCAATAGCTCAGGAACAATGGGAAGAAGATTCTAAAAATAACCGTATTCAGGTAACAGAAGATAATGTTGCCGATGTGGTTTCTATGATGTCAGGAATTCCTGTAAACCGTATTGCACAAACCGAAAGTAATAAATTAGCTAAACTTCCTGAACTAATTGAAAATAAAGTAATTGGACAGAAAGAAGCTGTTTTAAAAATTGCCCGTTCTATCCAAAGAAACCGTGCCGGATTAAAAGATCCGAATCGTCCGATTGGTTCCTTTATTTTCTTAGGACAGACCGGTGTTGGAAAAACCCAATTGGCTAAAGTTATCGCCAAAGAATTATTCGATTCTGAAGATGCATTGGTCCGTATTGATATGAGCGAATACATGGAAAAATTTGCGATTTCAAGATTGGTTGGAGCGCCTCCGGGATATGTAGGATATGAAGAAGGTGGACAATTAACTGAAAAAGTTCGTAGAAAACCATACTGTGTTGTACTTTTAGACGAGATTGAAAAAGCCCATCCTGACGTTTTCAACATGATGCTTCAGGTTCTGGACGACGGATTCCTGACAGATAGTTTAGGACGCAAGATTGATTTTAAAAACACAATCATTATCATGACGTCTAACGTTGGAGCCCGTCAATTGAAAGATTTCGGACAAGGCGTTGGTTTTGGAACAGCAGCTAAAGTATCACAAGCCGATGAAAATGCTAAGAGCGTTATTGAAAATGCGCTGAAAAAAGCTTTTGCGCCAGAGTTTTTGAACAGAATCGATGATGTGATCGTATTCAATGCTCTTGAAAAAGAACATATCGACCAGATTATTGAAATCGAATTGAAAAAACTATACGCCAGAATTGCCGAATTGGGCTATAATCTGGAATTGTCTGAAAAGGCAAAAGCTTTTATCGCAGACAAAGGTTTCGATAAGCAATTTGGAGCCAGACCGTTAAAAAGAGCTATCCAGAAATATGTAGAGGATGCCCTTGCAGAAGAAATCATTACTTCTAAAATTAACTCTGGTGACCTCATATTTATGGATTTGGATGAAACTTCTCAGGAACTGACAGTCCAGATTAAAAAAGCAGAAGAACCTGCCAATTAAGTAGGTTTAAAATACTAATTTCAGGCCACTGATTTAGAGATAGATGATATTCATACAAGAATTTTCAAAGTCCTAAATCAGTGGCTTGATTATTTAATGACCAATAAAGATATTTACTCAAACTCTTTAGCCGCAGATTTAGAGATTAAATGGATTATTCTCGATCAACTCTTATTTTCAATAATTACAAAAAATTAATTTTTGATTCTAAAATAAGTAGTACTTTAGTCTATTGTTACAATCAATACTTGCTATGTCTACAAACAAAGTTATCCTTGGAAGTGAAGAATGGTGTTCATTTCCTGAATTAGGAATCCCCCTTATTAAGGCTCGTGTCGACTCAGGTGCCAAAACATCTGCGCTTCATGCAGTTAACATCGCTCCTTTTGTGAGAGACGGTGAAAGCTGGGTGAAATTCGATATCAATCCCATACAAAACAATCTCAAGACGATTATTCATTGCGAAGCACTTTTAGTTGATAAAAGAATTGTAAAAAGTTCAAGCGGATTTCGCGAACAGCGTTATGTTATACGCACTACACTGGATTTTGGCGAACACAAATGGCCAATAGAAATGACCCTGACCAATAGGGATTCTATGGGTTTCAGGATGCTTTTAGGACGTGAAGCAATGAGCGGGCGAGTTTTGGTTGACCCGGAACAAAAATATCTTTTAGGGCAACCTACCAATGACAAACTAAAAGAACTATATCATAATTCCGAAAGAGCAAAAACCGGCTTGAAAATAGGCCTTCTGGCCAGTAATCCGGAATTGTATTCCAACAAAAGAATCATAGAAGCCGGCGAACAGCGAGGACATGAAATGCATTTCCTGAATATTAAGGAATGCTACATGAAATTGGATGCTACCAAACCCGAAATTCATTACCGTGGCGGTAAAATTTTAAGTGATTTTGATGCTGTCATTCCTAGAATTCGTCCAAGTATCACTTTTTATGGTTGTGCGCTTACCCGCCAGTTTGAAGCCATGAAGGTCTTCTGCCTTAATTCGGCTTCCGCTATTACACAATCGCGGGATAAATTGTATTCCTTACAATTGTTACTCAATCACGGTGTTGACATACCAACAACAGGATTTGCCAATTCTCCCTTAGATACGGATGACCTGATTAAAATGGTTGGAGGTTCACCCCTAATCGTAAAATTATTAGAAGGAACTCAGGGAAAAGGTGTCGTTTTGGCAGAAACAAAAAAAGCAGCAGAAAGTGTTATCAATGCTTTTAAAAGCTTAAATGCCAATATTCTGGTTCAGGAATTTATCAAAGAAGCCAACGGAAAAGACATTCGATGTTTTGTGATTGACGGAAAAGTAGTGGCCGCTATCCAGCGTGAAGCCTTACCAGGAGAATTCAGGGCAAATATCCATTTGGGAGGTACGGCTTCTGTCATCAAAGTAACTTCAGAAGAAAAAAGAATTGCCATTAAAGCGGCTAAGGCGATGAACCTGAAAGTAGCCGGAGTAGATATTATTCGTTCGTCAAAAGGACCGCTTCTTTTGGAAGTAAACTCCTCTCCCGGCCTTGAAGGTATTGAAGGCGCAACAAACAAAGATATTGCCGGAGAAATGATTAAGGCTATTGAGAAAAACTTTAAGTGGAAATAATGAATCCGTATCTCGATATTATCCTGCGAAGCGTAGCCGTATATTTTTTTATGGTTATAGCATTGCGCGTTTTCGGGAAAAAGGAACTATCGCAGCTTAATACTGCCGATGTCATATTGATTCTCCTTATCAGTAATTCTGTCCAGAATGCTATGGTTGGAAGTGATACTTCGCTATGGGGTGGACTTGTAGCTGCAGGTGCTTTGTTTCTGGTTAACTTTATTCTGAAAAAACTAATGTTCCGTTATAAGAAATTAAATAATTTCTTGCAGCAAAAACCCGAAGTGCTTGTCCACAACGGAAAAATTGAATTTAAAACACTGGCGCGGCTTGGCATTACTTCCGATGAATTGACAGAAGCCATGCACGAACACGGCGTTGAATATTATAAAGATGTAAAATATGCCTTTTTAGAAATAGATGGTAATATCAGCATTATTTCGGGCAATGAAAATCTGAAACAGACACACTACAAAAGAAGAAGAAATCACAAAACCTTAAATGGAATAGATTAAAAAAGCAGGCTTATGGCCTGCTTTTTTATATTAATTCTGTACACTCTCATCAATCTGGAAGCTTTTTAAGAAAGCAACCGTTTTCTCGATATCATAATGCAAAATTCTATCTTCGCTCACTAAAGGCACTTCTTCTCTATATGCTTTTACGAACATTTCAATAAAATCACTCGATTTTAATGGTGCTCTAAAATGGATTGCCTGTGAGGCATTCATTAATTCTATAGCGAGTATACGCTCTAAGTTGTCCATAATACGCAATGCTTTTGTAGCGCCGTTTGCTCCCATACTCACATGGTCTTCCTGACCGTTAGAAGAAACAATACTGTCAATGCTGGCAGGAGTTGCCAATTGTTTGTTCTGGCTTACAATACTCGCGGCTGTATATTGCGGAATCATAAATCCTGAATTCAATCCCGGATTGTCTACTAAAAAAGCCGGCAGTCCTCTCAATCCTGAAATTAGCTGATAGGTTCTTCTTTCTGAAATATTTCCTAATTCTGCTAAAGCAATTGCCAGAAAATCCAAAGCCAATGCCAAAGGCTGGCCGTGGAAATTCCCACCTGAAATAATCTGGTCGCTTTCAATAAAAACGTTTGGATTGTCTGTAACCGAATTGATTTCAGTTTTAAATACTTTCTTCACATAATCAATCGCATCTTTCGAAGCTCCATGTACTTGCGGAATACAACGGAAAGAATATGGATCCTGTACATGCTGTTTCTTTTGCGAAATAATCTCACTTCCATCCAAAAACTCAGTGACTCTTTTTGCGGTAACAATCTGTCCTTTATGTGGACGAATTAAATGTATCAATTCATTAAAAGGCTCAATTCTTCCATCAAAAGCTTCTAAGGAAACCGTACCTATCAAATCTGCCAGGTAAGAATATTTAGCCGCACGTATTAAAATATGAGCGCCATAAGCATTCATAAACTGGGTTCCGTTCAACAAGGCCAATCCTTCTTTTGATTTTAATTGGATAGGTTGCCAGCCAAAATGGTTTAATACGTCAATTGAATCATGTTTTTTGTCATTAAAATAAACTTCCCCCTCTCCGATTAAAGGCAAAGATAAATGCGCCAAAGGCGCCAAATCACCCGATGCTCCTAAAGAGCCTAATTCATATACAACAGGGAAAATATCATTATTATAAAAGTCAATCAAACGCTCAACGGTTTCTAACTGAACACCGGAATAGCCATAACTTAACGACTGGATTTTTAACAGAAGCATCATCTTAACGATGTCTTTTGGCACTTCCCCTCCTGTTCCGCAGGCATGTGACTTTACAAGATTCTCCTGTAATTTGGTAAGATTTTCGTTTGATATTTTTATATTATACAAAGAACCGAAACCAGTATTGATTCCATAGATTGGCTCTTTGTGAGATTCCATCTTTTTATCAAGATAATCACGGCATTTCTGAATATTGACTTTTGCCTCTTCAGACAAAGCCAAGGTCTTATTATGGCTGATAATTTCTTCTAAATTTTCTAACGACAGTAATTCACCGCTTATATAATGTGTATTGTCCATTTTTTTTTGCTTATTTGTGCCTCAAAATTCCGCAAATACTATCAAAAAAGCAACTATTGTGAATCTGTTTTTGAAAAATTTGGGAAATGGGTCTTATTAATCTTCGTTCATGATTTTCTCCCGATATTTTTTCCCTATCAAAAGCAATAATTTAGTTTTATAATCTTCAACCAGCCATTCACGGTAATTTTTACTGCTTTTACTCAGGCAGTTTGTATAATACCGGATTCTGGATTCAATATCGTCATACAGCAGTTTGGAAAGATTTTTGGCTTCGTTTATAGTTTCCGCATTATCAACGCACATAGAAGCATGCTGATCCAGAGATTTTTCTAAAACTACCTTAGAACGCAGGTTTTGCGAAATGGCTATTCTGTGTTCTTCATCCACATCAAATTCAACAACGGCGGTATTGGCAAATTTAGCACGAACTTCCGGAGACATCTTATATTTAAAATGCATTTCGATTTCGGTGTCATTACGCAGGCTTTCAAGATAGAATTCAGGCGATTTGAAAATATGTTGCCAGTCAACAGGATCACTCCACAAACCAAAACGGGCAGCATTGTTCCCCAGGTCGATTACGGTAAAACTGTCTTTATTGGGTAATTTCCTCGAACCGCGTCCAATCATCTGAAAATATAAGGTAAGGGATTTGGTTGCCCTGTTTAGAATAATCGTTTCAACAGTTGGCTCATCGAATCCGGTTGTCAGGATTCCTACAGAAGTCAGAATAGCATCCGGAGTATGTTTGAACCATGATAAAATTTCTTTCCTTTCTTCATTTGAAGTTGTATTGTCCAAATGCCTGATAGGATATCCGGCTTCTTTAAAGGTTTCATATACATATAAAGAAGTGTAAATTCCATTATTAAAAATCAGGGTTTTCTTTCCTAATGATTTTTCTGTATAGGCATGAAGTAATTTTTCCTGCATGACCATATTCGTATAAAGATCATCAGAAGATTTAACGGTATAATCTCCGTTAATGCCAACCTTAAGGGAAGTCAGTCCTACATCATAACTATAAGTAACGGCTTTTGCCAAATACCCGTTTTCAATTAATCTGCTTATCGGATCTCCTATGATGAGCTCGTCATAATTTTCATTCATTGGCAGTTTTATATTGGAACTCAAAGGAGTAGCGGTAACGCCCAATATAAAAGAATTTTTAAATGATGACATCAGTTTCCGGAAAGAATTATAATGGGCTTCGTCAATAATTACAAGTCCAATATTTCCGATTTTTAATTTTTCGTCATTCAGCCGGTTTTTTAAAGTCTCCACCATCGCAACAAAACAAGAATATTCATCCTGATCGGGTAATTCCTTGATTTTGCTGTTAATGATTTTGTTTTTGACATTGAATCCTTTGAGCATTTTTGACGTTTGCTTACAAAGCTCAATGCGGTGTGTCAATACCAGAACTTTTTTGTCATTATAAGAAAGATAGCGTCTTACGATTTCAGAAAATACGACAGTCTTTCCTCCTCCGGTTGGAAGCTGGTAAAGCAAATGGTGATTATGCGGAGCGTTATTGATTCGTTCAAAAATCGCATCGATATCCCCTTGCTGGTAGGCATAAAGTTCTTTTTTTTCTTCGATTTCTAATTCTAGGTTTTTTTGGGACATTGCGATTTTGAATAATTTGCAAAAGTACAGACTAAAAAGACTTGTAGGGTTATTTTTGGGCTTTATTTTAAAAAAAATTATAGAAATATTAGGAAATCATATAATGTCATTCGTTTTTAAATAGCCTAATTTTGAAAATCTGGCATTTAATGCCTGATAATACGCCTGTATATGCTGAATTACGATGATTTTACAATAGAAATGGCAACACGTCTCCAAAATGAGATGAAGGAGAATATTTCCTTAAAGACGCGTAATAAAAATATCAGTACGATTGCCGGAGCAGATATTTCACATGAAGTAGGCAGTTCTAAATTATATGCCGGGATTGTTATTTTAAGCTATCCTGATTTGATTCCTCTTTCGTATTCTTTAGCTGTAGGGGAATCCAAATTTGAATATAAAGCCGAATATTTGGCCTTTCGGGAAGTTCCTACCCTGATAAAAGCCTGGGAGCAGATTCCTGTAAAACCTGATTTATTGATTCTTGACGGACAAGGAATCACACATCCCCGCAGAATGGGAATTGCATCGCATTTTGGACTGCTTACCGATCATCCAACAATTGGCTGTGCAAAAAATATGCTTCACGGAAAATACGATGTTTTGGAAGATGAAAAGTTCAGCTTCCGCCCTATTTATAAAAATCAGGACAAACTAGGCTTCGCTCTCCGCACAAAAACCCATGTCAAACCTGTTTTTATTTCACCCGGGCACCACATGTCAGTAGACGACAGTCTGGAAATCATGAATCGTACAGTTCAGAAATACAGAATTCCCGAACCTACAAGACAGGCACATGTTATGGTTAATCTTTTCCGTACGGGACAACGTCAGGCAGGATATCATGAATTTGATGTACAACTACCGCTATTCTAAAGAGCTAATCGATAGCATCAAAAAGCCTTTCCAGTTCTTCTTTGTTTTCCCAATTTTGTTTGAAAGCATTATCTTTTATGTGAAGTATTCTCTCCTTGAATTCAGAAACCATTCCGTTTTCAATGCTGTATTTGACAACCTGTTCAAACGAATTCAGCATGCTTTTATAAAATGAAGCATAGCGCATTTCTCTTCGGGCGGTATATTTCTGTGCTACTTCAAGATTATGGAGCATCAGGTCTGCAATTACATAAGAATCAACACCAAGGCTTAAAAAATGTTTAATATATTTCTGCGCTACAGAACGGCGTAACTTGGCACGTTTTCCTTTAAGAGGAAAATATTCATTAGTAACCTTTAATTTTGCCTCCTGAAGCAGTTTATCTTCTTTAGGATTGAATACAAAATCGTAATAGGTTTTAACGTCAGAGAATTTCTCATACAACTCTAACAGCTGTTCTTCCAATTGCTCTTTATCTAATTCTTTAAGATATTTTTTTAAATCTCTTTTGCTCATTTTAGAATTCTCTTTTTACAAATATACTACTATCCAATGATTGCTGTTACTTTGCCAAATTTAGAAAGATAGCATAACTCTTGCTTTTAATCCTCATTCGGAATGCTTAAATTTGACAAATCTCTAAAAAAATTCCATGGAAGACCCGATAAAAGCAACTCCCGCAGAAAAATGGATTATTAACCCCCTTAACAACTTTATCAGTAAGTCTACTACAGGTGGTATTCTTCTTTTTATTGCTGCCGTGGTAGCTATTTTCTTGGCTAATTCGAGCTGGAAAGATTGGTACCATCACATTTGGGAACACAAAATAGGTTTTACAATTAATGATGAACTATATCTTAATTATACTATTCATCACTGGGTAAATGACGGACTGATGGCGGTTTTCTTTTTTGTGGTGGGGCTGGAACTTAAAAGGGAAATGATTGGAGGGGAATTGTCACAGCCTAAAAAAGCATTATTACCAATTGTGGCCGCCATTGGAGGAATGGTTTTTCCTGCACTGATTTATACCCTGTTTAATTTTGGAGCCGATTCTTCTCATGGATGGGGAATTCCAATGGCTACTGATATAGCCTTTGCTTTGGGCGTTCTGTATCTTTTAGGTGATAAGATACCGGCAACATTAAAAATATTCCTCACCGCCCTGGCCATTGTTGATGATTTAGGTGCTGTTCTGGTTATTGCATTTTTTTATACGGCTTCTATTAATAGCCTAGCCTTAGGGATTGGACTCGGCTTTTTTGTTTTTCTCCTAATCTGCAATAAATTCGGAATCCGAAATATTTTATTTTATGCTTTGGTTGGTATTGCCGGCGTTTGGCTTCCCTTTTTGCTTTCCGGTGTCCATGCAACTATCGCGGCTGTTTTGGTAGCTTTTACGATTCCGGCCGGATCCAGAATAGACGAAACACTATTCATTTCAAAAATCAGGACCCGATTGAATCAGTTCAAAGAGCTTGATCCGACTGATGCTCCTACTCTCTCTGAAGACCAGCTTCATGTTTTACAAGATATACGTAAATTATCAAAAGATGCCATGTCACCACTTCACAGACTGGAACATGGTTTACATTCTTTAGTCAGTTTTATTATCATGCCTGTTTTTGCATTGGCCAATGCCGGAGTTACATTTTCCAGCGGTATCATTGAAAATGCAGCAAGTTCTGTTACTTTAGGTGTTGTTTTTGGCTTATTGGCAGGCAAGGTAATTGGTGTCTATGGAGTATCATCGTTAATGATACGTTTCAAATGGGCAAGCTTACCCGAAGGATTGACAAACAAAAGTCTTTTTGGCGTAGGATTTCTGGCTTCAATAGGATTTACAATGTCCCTTTTTGTTACCAATCTTGCTTTTGAGAACCCTGAATACGAACTGCAGGCAAAATTAGGTATTTTTGCTGCATCATTGATTGGTGGAGTAATTGGTTATTTCCTGCTCTCTAAAAATAATAATCCCGAAAATTCAATTACTAATTTATAATACTTCTTTTTTACAATGCTTAAACTTTTTAAAATCGTCGCTTTACTGGAGGGTATCTCTTATCTTTTATTATTTGGAAATATGTTAATCCTTAAAGGAAGCAACCCTGAATTATACAAAACATTTCTATTTCCTATTGGAATGACACACGGGCTTTTATTTATAGCGTACATTATTCTGGCTATCATGTTAAAAATTGAACTTAACTGGAGTGCTAAAAAATTCGCATTGATTGTTCTGGGATCCATAATTCCTTTAGGTGCTTTTTACGTTGAAAAGAAATACCTGAATGCAGAAGCAAACTAAAATATGATCGAGAAAATATTTAATTGGACATATAATCTATTTAAAGAATGGGGCTATAGCGACACGGTATCGTCCTATGCCAATGTTTTCGTTAACTTTATCCTGCTTGGGATAGCTGTCTTTGTAATTCATTATGTATTCAAAAAAATATTAATCGAAGTCTTTAGTACTATTGCACAAAGAACGGAAACTCAGTTTGATGATTTACTGGTTGCCAATAAAACCACTAAATATATTGCTTATCTGATTCCGCTTCTTTTTGTAAACATAACCGTTCCAATCATTCTGAAGGATTTTGCCTATTGGGAAGGATTCTTCAGAAAAGGATTGGAAATCTATATCGTATTTTTGGTTCTTTGGATTATCAGAAGTATTTTAAATGCCATAAAAGATTACCTCAAACGACTGCCGGATTTTAATGACAAGCCTATAGACAGCTATATTCAGGTATTTATGATTGTACTCTGGATTTTTGGGGTTACAAGCATTGTACTGATTCTTTTTGAAACTTCTTTTACTACGCTTTTTGCCACTTTTGGAGCAATTTCAGCTATTGTAATTCTGATTTTTAAAGATACTATTTTAGGATTTGTAGCCAGTATTCAGGTCTCCGTAAATGACCTGGTTCGAATTGGCGATTGGGTAACCTTTGAAAAATATGGTGCTGATGGCGATGTGGTAGAAATTAATCTTGCTACAGTAAAAGTTCGCAATTTTGACAATACCACCACAACAATTCCTACCTATAGCCTGATTTCTGATTCTTTTAAAAACTGGCGCGGTATGCAGAATTCCGGCGGGAGAAGAATCAAAAGATATGTTCTGATTAAAGCAAACAGCGTGCGGTTCCTGCATACTGATGAATTGGAAGGTCTGAAAAAAATACAGCTTGTGAGTTCTTATATTGAGCACCGCCAGCAGGATATTGACAAATACAATAACAATAACAATATTGACAAAAGTCTGACGATTAATGGCAGAAACATGACAAATCTGGGGTTGTTTAGAAAGTACATCAATCAGTATCTGGCAAATCACCCCGGCATAAATAAAGACATGACCATGATGTGCCGCCATCTACAACCAACAGAAAAAGGTATTCCGATTGAAGTGTACGCATTTTCGAATGACAAGCGCTGGATTAACTATGAATATATTATGGCCGATATTTTCGACCATATTATTGCTGCCGTGCCTTATTTTGATTTGGAAATCTATGAGCTACCTTCTGAAAAAGGAGTTCATACCGAATAAAGCCTATTTTTTGATTCTGTCACGGACAAATTCAATTGCTGTCTTGCCATGAATCGAAGGACGCCCAAAGCTGTCCAGATTTACCATTGTTATTGAGTTGACCGTAATAATGGTTTCCTTTGTCATAATATTTCTCACTTCACATTTTAGTGTTAGTGATGTTTTTCCAAATTTTACTACATCTATCCCAATTTCAACAATATCTCCCTGTTTGGCAGAGCTGATAAAGTTAATTTCAGACATGTGTTTGGTTACCACACGTTCGTTTTCTAATTGGATTATAGCATATAATGCTGCTTCTTCATCGATCCACGATAAAAGTTTTCCTCCAAATAGTGTCTGATTTGGGTTTAAATCTTCCGGTTTTACCCATTTTCTTGTATGAAATCTCATAATCTTAGTTTGACGAGACAAAATTAATGATTTCTCGCCTATTAAAATTGAATCCAACCGGGATAAAAACAGGAAAAAACTCTTAAAAACTTGCCAAAATTTACTAAAAGGACACTCAAGTGATTTCTTCCTGTTTTAACAAATAAGGCATGATTAAGTACTACACTCTGATACTCGTAACCAGCATTAAATGAACAGTATATTATTAAAATATTACTGCGAACACCTGTATTTACTGGTCATAAAAAAAAGTTATAGAATTATTAAAAAAAACATAAACATGGGAATTATATAACAAAAAGTAAGAAATGTTAAAATCCTATCGTCTATCTTTGCCTTAGAAATGTTGCTCAAAAAGAGAAAAATTAAATTAAAATCCATTAAGAACTATGAAAAAGAATTTACCATTATTATCGTTTTTATTGCTGGCTTTCGCTTCTGCAAACGCACAAGATTCTGCTGCAACCGTAGAAAAGGCTTCATCAGATGGCTACAACAAATGGTCGATTGAAGTAAACGGAGGGGTAAATAAGCCAACCAGAGCAATGACTGATGGTTATTATACTTCAACATTAAATCTGTTCCATGCAGATTTGGGTGTCCGATACATGTTCAATCCAAAATTTGGTTTGAAACTTGATTTCGGTTATGACAAATTTCAGGAACATGATGACAGCAATCCATTTGAAAGTACTTATTTAAGAACAAGCCTTCAAGGAGTTGTTAACTTGGGAAGAGTATTGAATTTTGAAGATTGGACTGATACATTTGGTTTGTTAGTTCACGGTGGTTTTGGGGTTTCTCAGTTATCTGCCAAAGATGGTTTTGACGGAGAAGATTACATGGGTAACGGAATCCTGGGAATTACCGGTCAGGTAAAATTAAGCAACAGTGTTGTATTGACCGGAGATCTTACAGGAATTGTTCATGGAAAGCAAAATTATAATTTTGACGGCCAAGGACCTACAACTACAGGAACATTTGATGGTACATTATTGAATGCATCTGTAGGTTTGACATTCTATCTGGGTAAAAATGAGAAACACGCAGATTGGTATTCTGAGACTAAGCTAGACGAGCTTAAAGCTTTAGAAGAAAGAGTTGGAATGATTGAAACAGGTTTGGCTGATTCTGACAAGGATGGTGTGCCGGATATGTATGATTTAGAGCCAAACTCTATTGCCGGAGTTGCTGTAAACACAAAAGGTCAGTCTATTGACAGAAACCAAAATGGTGTGCCTGATGAATTGGAAAGCTATCTTGATAAAACGTACGGACAAAATGGTAAAGGTTCTGCTTCCAACAGTACAATTGAAGAACTAATCAATGGTGGTTATGTTAATGTATATTTTGACTTTAATTCTGCCAAACCAACAACAACTTCCCTATCTGGTGTTGATTTCTTAGTGAAATATCTGAAAGCAAACCCATCAGCTAATGCAGAAATCATTGGTTATGCAGATGAAATAGGAAATTCAGATTACAATAAAGATTTGTCACAAAGAAGAGCAAATTCTGTAAGAGATATTGTTGTTAATTCAGGAATCAACGCTTCAAGATTAACAGTTATTGGAAATGGTGAAGATGCTTCTGTAAATAAAAATTCTAAAGAAGCCCGCCAAATCGTAAGAAGAGTTACTTTCAGAGTTAAATAATTTCTTCATAAATATTTCAAAACCGCTGTAGTAATACGGCGGTTTTTTTTTATCTTTAAAAGAAAAACCATGGAAAACAGGGACGCTTTCATTTCTGAATTCAGAGGTGAAACTTTAGGAACAGTTACAAGCGAGTCTTCATCTGATGAAATTTTTCAAAACCAGGTCTTACGCCCGATATTAAAACTTCAGAACGATCTTTTTATTGATGTTTTTAGAAATTATATTTCAAAATATAAAAATGATTTCTACAGCTATCCCGTCGAAAAGAAACTGGCGTATATAGAAAACTCTATTCAAAAGGATATTAAGTTCCGGAATTCTCTTAAAGGAATTGTGATTGGTTTGTTTACAATTCATGAATATGATGTATACATAAAAAACTCATCCTCCCTGAATAAGAGAATGATGAACATGCTGATTGAAAGATTAAAAAACCAGGTACAACTTTTTGAACTGCAAGAAGAATAAACAAAAAAAAGAGGCAAAATTGCCTCTTTTTTTGTTTTAATTCGCTTTTCTAAGAACTGCTTTGGTTCCGTCAGGATTAAGAAGATAAAGCTTGTCTTTTTTTATCTGATAAGTTGTTGTGTTTTGTAAGGCTTTTACAAATAATTTCTCCTTATCATAATTAGGGCACATCATTTCTGTTGTAAAAACATCCGTAAATCGCAATATTTCTGTTTCATAGAACAGCCTGCCTCCCATTCCATTACAACCTGCAAAACCTGTAAATTTGGATTCTTTGGCATTAATCTCTATGCCCGGCAATTTTTTTTCAAAGTCATCGGGATTAATTTTTTTGCCTTCTAATTCTTCCAAAATCCAATTTCCTTCCAATTGCTTATCTACAATATAATTTCCGCAACCTTCAAGATTTTTAAAATCTTTATCTTTTCCTCTTTTTAATGAAGCTTTCACATGATAATTGTATTCATTATCAGACATGCCGTCGGAACATTTGCCTTGCTGTATCGTAAATTTTAAATGAATGCTATCTGATTTTGCTTCATACGAAATGACATTGGCATCCATAGCCCTATTCGGCTTTCCGTATGATAATGTAAAATTATTTTCCGTTTCGGGTGATGTAAACCGGACCGAATCCTTCATGATTTCAATTCCCCAAAACGGCTCTGTTCCTGAGGCTTTGAAAAAAACGTCATTTGTTTGTTTAATGGCTATACTATCCTTTGATACAGAAAGAGAATCAGTCCCACTAACTTCTTTTTCTGCTGACTTGGGTTTGCAATTAATAAATAGAAAGCTTAAGGCGGCCAATGCGATTATTGATTGTTTTTTCATGAGATTTATTTTTTAATGAAAGACAGTACTTTAGTACCATTCCCATCATATAATTTCAATTTGTTTCCCTGTAATTTGAATTTTTGTACGGAATTGAACAAGGTCATAAATTTTCCTTCTCCGGTTCCCTGACAAGCCATTTTTGTCTGTGCGATTGGACCGAAACTAATATTGTCTTCATTAATAGTATAACTTCCCGACATTGAATTGCATCCTGAATTTCCAGAAATACGGTTTTCTGTTTTGTCGAAATTCAGTACTGGAATTTTAGCAAATTCTCCTTTGTCAATGGGATCTCCAAAAGTTTGTTCTAATTCCCAGCTTCCTGTTGAAAGTTCAGCAATGGCTTCTGCTCCTTTTTTGCAGCTACAAGATTGTAATCCGACTAAGACTATGGCACAGATTACAGATAAAAATTTAGCTTTCATATTTTTTTGATATTATGATTGAAACATAAATATACGCTTTTCATGGCAGAGTATAAAATCAGAAAAGATATTAGAGTTCAAAAAAACTTAGAAAATCTATATTTAGATACAAAGATTGGATTTAGGCTGACCCAACTTTAGATTTGGACAAGTTTGGCCACAGATTAAAATAATTACACAGATTTAAGAACCCTCTATAAAATACTTTCTCTTCTACCATGAATACACAACCTTAGCACCTCAGAACCTTAGAAACTTAGCACTTTGAAAATTTTAAATTTGAACGCGGATTGGCCACGGATTAAAACAATTTATGCGGATTTTTAAAGAAGTTTTATTAAAATACTTTCTCTTCTACCATTGAATACACAACCTTAGCACCTCAGAACCTTAGCTGTTTAGCACCTTTACAAAAGCCCATTATATTTCCTTATAAACCATTCAGCGGCAAGGGAAACTACAATCAGTATTAGTAGCCATATCCAGTCTACCAACGGTGTTTTTTTGATAATTTCTTTTTGTGTGGCTTTGTATTCGTCATTTTGCAATAGCGATTTAATAAGCTCTTCCACCTGATTAGGATGGAAAACCTTTCCCTGGGTTTGGGAAGCCAATTGTGTCAGTTTATTCAAATCAGGATTAACAAACTGCCTTT
The DNA here is from genome assembly GCF_001899155.1 of Flavobacterium sp. 38-13. NCBI lineage: Bacteria > Pseudomonadati > Bacteroidota > Flavobacteriia > Flavobacteriales > Flavobacteriaceae > Flavobacterium > Flavobacterium sp. 38-13. Next base: position 54,080 of record NZ_MKVG01000004.1, on the reverse strand, counting down.
CAATATCAAAATCCAAAACTTCAAAAAAGCCGTTGTAGGTGTTTTTTGATTTTGCCTCCACTACCTTGAAGCTATATTCACCGGCAGAAAGTCCGTCAAGATTGACCTTATAGGAATTATTGCCTTTTAAAAGGTCATAGTTTTTGGTTTGTTTTGTCTTTTTATTGGTGATGGAAATTGTGAGTCTGGCATTTTCATCAAATTCGTAATTCTTATTAAAATACTGTGCGGTAATTTCAATAGCCTCGCCAGAGTTATAGAAGTTTTCATGATTAACCACAAGTGATTTCCTTGCATTATTCGATGCTAAAAATTGTATGGTCTTATCAATAAAAACATCAAATTTATCATAGGATTGGTTCTCTATATGGTTTTGCAATCTCCATTTCCAGATATTTTCCCCTAAAAGAAAAGCATTTCTTTTTCCCTGGTTTTCGGAATATGCCAATAGAGGGGCTCCGGTATTGACATTTCTGATACGGGATGAAACCAAAACTTCTATGTTTTCCTTTGGAGTAACGGTTCCAAAAGCATTTTGCAATGGTGGTAGATTTTCAAAACCGATATTATCAATAGCAAACAGATTGAACTGAGCATTAAAATCGGACAGGTAATCTTCTTTTTGCCCACTCATTCTGAATTGCAATGTGTTTTGTTGCTGGTTCAGAAAATTAAAATCTGTATTGGTTCCAGTAATAATCCAGGTATTCAACCCAGCTAGTTTATTGGCTTCAAAAACAGATTTAAATTCTGAATTAGGCTGATATAAAATCAAGACATTATAATCTTGTAATGAATTGATTTTATTTGGATTGACTATCGTTACTTTACGCTGTTGATTAGTTTCTATTGAACGTTTTAAAGCGCCAATATCAGGATGATTTATTGCAGTAATTAAGGCAACTTCAGACTTTTGATCAATGACTTCAACAGCAAAATTCTTGTGATTATTATAGGTGTTTTTTTCAGCCTCTTTAGAAGTTATCGATGCCTTAAAAACCTGAACGCCTATTTTATCTGCCGGTAATAAAACGTTTAGTACGGCTGTTTTCTTTGAAGGCGTAAAAGAAACGCTTTGTTTTGTCAAAACAGCTCCTCCTTGTGAAATACTAAAATCGGCGGCAATACTTTTGTTTCCGGAATATTGAAGAAATACTTCTACTGGAAATTTGTTCTTATGAAATGCATATTTATTGACATTGAGCTGGCTGATTTTCAAATCCAGAAAAGTAGTCGTATCTCCCAGAATTACAGGAAATACCCTATTATTTGGATTAAAGCTATAAACATAATCATTCCCTGAAGTCTGGTTTCCATCAGTTAGGATGACGGTCGGGAAAGCCGTGTTTTTATTAATGCTTTTCAGGTTCTTGGCAACTTCATCCAGATTGGTCTGCGTTCCCTTAAAATTAAAACTATCAGATAGTTCAAATTCATTAGAAAACTGATACGACTGAATATCAAATTTTTCCTGTAGTCTTGAATCAGAAACCAGTTTTTTATGGATATCCAAAGCCGTTTCGTTTGCTTTTAATTCTGTTATAGAACTGGAATTATCAACAACAACAGGTAATGGCGTTTTTACTATTTCAAGAGTACTGGTTGTAATTTTGGGATTGATTAGCAAGAGTAAGATGCCAAAAATAGAAAAGAAACGTAAAAAGGCTAAAAGCAGTTGGGTTTTCGACTTATTTTTAGACCTGAAAAAGTATTGGAAAAAAGACAAACCTCCTGCTATTAGTATTGAAAGTAAAAGTAATAGAATGGTGTTTGTCGTCATTTTTTATATTAATTTAATATCTGAAGGGATTTTGGATTCATATCAAGAAAAATCATTTCTTCTTGTTTTTTCTCACTATAAAAATCAGTATTGCCAAAGCTATCAACAACAAACCATAATAAACCATTATTTGCCCTGTAATAAAGCCTATTTCAAGACGTGCTACAATGAATATCACTCCAAGAACTACTATAATAGCACCAATTATCCCTATACCAAAGCTATCTTTCATTTAAACTTCATATAAAATCTAAGGTGTAAAATCAAAAGATTAGGACTTTACACCTTAGAAGAAAGTATTGATTTAATTTGTCTTTTGCTTAAAAGCTTTTATTAAGTTAGCATTCCACCATCAACATTCATAACCTGTCCTGTAATATAGCCACTCATATCAGAAGCTAAGAAAAGACAAGCATTTGCGACATCTTCAGGTGTTCCGCCGCGTTTTAACGGAATAGCGTCTCTCCAGCCCTGAACAACATCTTCGTTTAGTTTTCCTGTCATTTCAGTTTCAATAAAACCTGGAGCAATTGCATTACAACGGATATTTCTTGAACCAAGCTCTAAAGCAACTGATTTTGTAAATCCGATAACTCCGGCTTTTGAAGCCGCATAGTTGGTTTGTCCGGCATTACCCTTCACTCCTACTACTGAACTCATGTTTATAATAGAACCTGCACGGTTTTTAAGCATAATTTTCTGAACAGCTTTTGTCATGTTGAAAACAGACTTCAGATTCACTTCAATTACTTTATCGAAATCTTCTTCTGAAATACGCATCAGCAGGTTATCTTTTGTAATTCCTGCATTGTTAATCAAAATATCAATAGTTCCAAAAGTTGCGATTACATCATCTACTAGTTTTTGCGCTTCATTAAAATCAGCAGCATTAGACTGATATCCTTTAGCTTTTACGCCAAGCGCTATCAATTCATCTTCCAAAACTTTAGCCGCTTCAGCAGATGAACTATAAGTGAATGCCACATTTGCACCGTGCTTTGCAAAAACTTCTGCAATTCCTCTACCAATTCCTCGGCTGGCACCTGTAATGATCGCTGTTTTTCCTTCTAGTAATTTCATTATAAAATATATTTAGTTTGTCTTTGTTGAGTGACAAATATAAGAATTCAATCGCAATACTGTAAGACAAGCCTTTAAACTTTCAGGAATTTATCTATCCTTTTGTTCCATGTTTTGCTATAAATCGCAATTAGCGTAAAAATCAGCAATATATAAACATACCATGCATTTGAAATCAGGTCAATCACATTCAATCGTCCCTTGGCAAAATTTAAAATCAGCAGTACTTGTGCCCCATACGGAAGAATTCCTTGCACTATACAGCAAAAAATATCGAGAATAGCTGCTGTTTTTTTAGGACTCAGTTCATATTCATCACTAATCTCTTTGGCAATGGCTCCGGTAATTACAATAGAAACAGTGTTATTGGCAATAGCCAGGTTGGTAACACTAACCAAAGTACCTATTCCCATTTGCGCTGATTTTTTGCTCTTAATTTTTGACTTTATCTTTTGCAGAACATAATCTATACCTCCCGCTTTTTCAACTAAAGCGGCCAGTCCACCCGTTAGCATTGATAATAGAAATATATCGGTCATACTTAAAAAGCCTTCATAGTTTTTCTGTAAAAAACTCAGTACAGTGAAATCATTTTGAAAAAAACCGATAATTCCTGCGACCAATATCCCAATCAATAAGGTTATAAAAACATTTAAGCCTGAAACTGCCAAACCGATTACAAGAATATAAGGTACTATTGTAATCAGTTCGTAGCTTTCTTTTTCAATAGTTACCGGACTTATTTCTGAATTAATTCCCAGATAGAAAAGTAATAGTATTGTGATAATAGATGCCGGTAACGCTATAAAGAGATTGACTTTAAATTTATCGCGCATTTCACATCCAAGCGATTGTGTGGCAGCAATTGTGGTATCTGATATAATAGCCAAGTTGTCTCCCAACATTGAACCGCCCAGTAACGATCCGGCAATTAAAGGCATGGAAGCACCGCTTTTGTCTGCCAGGCTAATGGCAATTGGTCCTAAGGCTACTATAGATCCGACAGAAGTTCCTGTGGCAGTTGATAAAAATGAGGCTATTAAAAAGATGCCTAATGGGAAATACTCCGTGTCTATTGTACTGATTCCTAAATTTACAACTGTATCTACAGCTCCCATTGCCTGGGTAACGACAGCAAAAGCTCCGGACAGCAGATAAATAAGGCACATTGTGATGATTTGATTATTTCCACAGCCTTTTATCAGCGTGTCAACTTTTGCCTCAATAGATTCTCTAAAAAGTAAAAAGGCTGTAATTATCCCAAAAGTTACTGCTATTGGAGACGGCAAAGCATAAAAGTCATTGAGTAGGATTCCGGCACCAAGGAATGTAAAAATAAAAACGAAAAAGGGCAATAAGGCTACAATAGAACCTTTAGTTTTAATAAGATGTTTCATCATCGATTGCTTAAAAATTAATAAAGCTCACGACGAAAAGCAAACCGAAAAAAGTGTGGAATGGCAACATTTTTTCCAAAGGATTTGGCTTATCGTTTTAGCACCTTGCTTGTTGTTGCAGGTTGCTATCTCTTTATGAGATTCGTGATAACGGATGCAAATATAGGTCTATTTTTAAATTATATTTACCTTAAGTGTGTTTTTTACAAATATTTAATAATCTTCCGCGCAATTAAATTATCTGTAAAAACAAAGCCTCTCTGTTATCAATTCAACAGAGAGGCTTTTTGGTTTGTTTTATTTGAATTAAACTTCCGGCATGACGACATAGCTGTTATCGTCTTTTACCTTCGGAAATTCTTTTTTTCTCCAACGTTCTTTCGCCGCTTCAATTTTTTCATTGCTGGAAGACACAAAATTCCAATAGATAAATCGCTCTTCAGGAAGCGGTTGGCCACCAAAAAGAATAATATGGGTATCTGGTTTGAGCGTCATGGAACAGGCATTGTCCAATTTTGACACTAACATATTTCCTTTTTCAACATGATTATCACAGGCCTGAACAGCGCCTTCAACGACACAGATTCCAATTTCCCCAAAAAGCTGTCCTTCTGTATGGAGAAGATATTCATCCTGGGTTTTGATTTCGACCATAAACAGATCAGAATGTACCGGAACCGGTGATTCCTTACCGTATCCTTTTCCTGCCACTAATGTAAATTCTGCCGTTTCGTCTTTCCATCGTGGCAGATCGTTCCTGTCAAAATGGTGAAATTCCGGCTCCATATCTTCTTTGTCTTTTGGCAGTGCTACCCATATTTGGTAACCATGCATCATATACTCTTTTCCGTGTCTTAATTCTTCGGGAGTTCTTTCGGTGTGGGTTACACCATTTCCGGCAATCATCCAGTTCACTGAACCAGGAGCTATTTTCTGTACAGTGCCAATACTATCCTTATGCATGACTTCGCCTTCGAGCAAGAAAGTCAATGTTGCCAATCCAATGTGCGGATGCTGGCCTACATCCATATAATGATCCGGTCCCATTTTTGTTGGCCCCATATGGTCAATAAAAATAAATGGCCCTACCATTCTTTTTTTACGGAAAGGTAATAGTCTGCCTACCAGAAAGTCCCCGATATCACGTGGCCTTTCTTCTATGATTAAGTCGATGTTTGACATATTTTGTTTTGTTTATTAAGGATAATTCTAAGGAATCTAATTTACTAAAATTATTTCAGTGCTTCCAAAATAGCTTCCCATTCTTCCAGTTTTTGTAAAAAACTTTTAGAAGCATTGGCACCACTTGGTGATGGTAAAATGGAATACTGCAAATCTTTTTTCCGACCTACATATTTATCATAGAAATTGGATGCATTTTTACTCGAAAAAAAGACATGTTTAATATTGGGATATTGCTTGTAAAAGCTTTCAAAATCATTGGCTTTTTCATTCTTTATATTGCTGTCCAGACTTCCTGTTCTTTCACAATAGGCCAGAACATCCCAAAGTGCAATATTGTTCTCTTCTAATAACTGTTTCTTTTCTATATAATCTTTTGGCAAGGGCCGGTTAAATAGCGTGAAAAGTAGCTTCCAGAAACTGTTCCCTTTATTACCGTAATATTCCTGTAATTCCAGCGATTTTTCTCCGGGCATAGTTCCTAAAATAAGGATTTTGGAGTTTTGATTAACTAATGGCGGAAAGGCTTGTTTCATTCTTTAAAATTATAAAAAAATCGTCATTAAATAAAAAAGCCTCGCAATATGCAAGGCTTTTTTTGTATCAATTGTATGGAGATTAACCCATAACTTCTTTTACTTTTTTACCGATTTCAGCAGGAGAATCAACAACGTGGATACCATTTTCTCTCATGATGCGTTTTTTAGCTTCAGCTGTATCGTCAGCTCCACCTACAATTGCACCAGCGTGCCCCATTGTTCTTCCTTTTGGAGCAGTTTCACCAGCGATGAATCCGATAACCGGTTTTCTGTTCCCGTCAGCTTTAATCCATTTAGCAGCATCGGCTTCTAATTGCCCACCGATTTCACCAATCATGATGATACATTCTGTTTCAGGATCGTTCATCAACAATTCAACAGCTTCTTTTGTAGTAGTTCCAATGATTGGGTCTCCTCCAATACCGATAGCCGTAGTGATTCCCATACCTTGTTTTACCACCTGATCTGCTGCTTCATAAGTAAGTGTTCCTGATTTGGAAACGATACCTACTTTTCCTTTTTTGAAAACGAAACCTGGCATGATACCAACTTTAGCTTCTTCCGGAGTAATTACACCCGGACAGTTTGGACCTACAAGGCGACAATCTTTATTTTGAATATAAGCGTAAGCCTTAACCATATCAGCAACCGGAATTCCTTCAGTAATTGTGATAATGACTTTGATTCCTGCATCTGCAGCTTCCATAATTGCGTCAGCCGCAAAAGCTGGCGGTACGAAAATGATTGTAGTATCTGCTCCAGCCTGATCAACAGCATCTTTAACAGTGTTGAAAACCGGACGGTCTAAGTGAGTTGTTCCTCCTTTACCCGGAGTTACACCACCTACAACATTTGTTCCGTATTCAATCATTTGAGAAGCGTGAAAAGTTCCTTCGCTTCCTGTAAAACCTTGAACAATTATTTTAGAATCTTTATTGACTAAAACGCTCATAATATATTTTTTAAATTTATTTTTTTGAATGGTGTTGCAAAAGTAAGGTTTTGATGCCTAATAGGAAAGTTTTTTATGCTTAAATATTTAAGAAATCAGGACAGTTGGCTCATTTGAAATCCCCTGTAAAGTTTGCCGTCTTTTATTTCCCAGATTACCATAAAATGGGCCAAAAGCATCTCTTCTCTTGGGTTTTCAAATGTTTTTACATAGTGTGAATATCTTACAGAAACCAAATTTTCTTCTTCCAGAATATGGCTGATGCGAATTTTTGATCGTGTATAGGCAACCTGAAGTTCAGCAGACAAGGCTAATATTTCAGTCCTGTTCATCTGCAAAAATCCTTTTGAACTATTCCAGTCTAAAACAACTTCAGGATGCAATGAAGATTCCATTATTTTTTGGTCAAGAAGTGCATCTGACTTGTAAAAATTCTGTACGATTTCTTTTGGTGTCATTCTTATTTCAGTTTATTAAGGATTTCCGGAATTTTCTTTACGTTGGCATATTGTTTTAATTTTTCACGGGCTTCGTCGGCCGGAGTACCAAAATAGGTTTTATCGCCTTCGATTGATTTTGTAATACCGGATTGCGCCATAACAACAGCCCTTTCACCAATTGTGATACTGCTAATGACACCTACTTGTCCCCAAATGGTTACTTCGTCCATGATTTTTACACAACCTGCGATTCCGGTCTGTGCAGCGATAAGGCATTTTTTTCCGATTACCGTATCGTGTCCAACATGAACCTGATTGTCCAGTTTTGTTCCTTCACCAATAGTGGTATCACCAGTTACCCCACGGTCGATAGTACATAAGGCACCTATTCCCACATTGTCTTCAATAACAACTCTTCCACCAGAAATAAGCTGGTCAAAACCTTCAGGGCGCTTTTTATAGTAAAAAGCATCTGCTCCTAAAATAGCTCCGGCATGAATTATTACGTTATCTCCAATAACCGTATGGTCATATATAGAGACATTCGAATGAATGATACAATTTTTCCCTATTCTGACATGATTACCAATAAAACAATTGGGCTGGATATAGGTTCCTTCACCAATTTCTGCGCTAAGCGAAATCGCAGTTTCAGTAGCTCTAAAAGGTCTGAAATGTCTTGTCAGTTTATTAAAATCCCGAAACGGATCGTCTGAAATAAGCAATGCTTTTCCTTCCGGACATTCTACTTCTTTATTAATCAGAATAATTGTAGCTGCTGATTGTAACGCTTTGTCATAATATTTTGGATGGTCGACAAAGACAATATCTCCTGGCTCTACGACATGAATTTCATTCATTCCGTAAACCGGAAAATTTGGATCGCCAATATATTTGCTGTCAATAATGTCAGCAACTTCTTTTAAAGTATGTGTTTTAGGAAATTTCATATTGGTCGTATGATTTGAAATTGAGCTAATAAGAAAATGAGATAACTAAAAGCTATCTCATTTTCAAATTTACTAATTTAATTATTCTTTTACACGCTCCATGTAAGCTCCTGTAGCGGTATCAATTTTGATTTTGTCACCTTCATTGATAAACAAAGGAACGTTTACAGTAGCTCCGGTTTCTACGGTTGCCGGCTTTGTTGCGTTTGTAGCCGTGTTACCTTTTACTCCAGGTTCTGCATAAGTAACTTCTAAAATTATAGAAGCCGGCATGTCTACAGAAAGAGGCAAATCCGTTTCTGTATTGATCTGGATCATTACATTTGTTCCCTCTTTTAGTAATTCCGGTGCATCAAGCACATCTTTGTTTAATGAAATTTGCTCAAAGGTTTCAGCATTCATGAAGTGATACTCATTTCCTTCAGCATATAAGAATTGGAAAGTGTGTGTTTCAACACGGATTACATCAATTTTATGACCTGCAGAAAAAGTGTTGTCCAAAACTTTTCCTGAAGTTAAGCTTTTTAGTTTAGTTCTAACGAAAGCCGGACCTTTTCCAGGTTTTACGTGAAGGAACTCTACAATTTTATAAATATCGTGGTTGAATTTAATACACAATCCGTTTCTAATGTCTGCAGTACTTGCCATTTGTTTGTTATTTCGTTTTTTATTTTGCTTTAATTATTAATAAATTCCTGTATATCCTTTCATTACTCCTCTTGATGAGTTTCTGATGAAAAGGATAATTTCGTCTCTTTCCGGAGTTGCTTCCATTTCTGCTTCAATTATACTTAAAGCCTGAGTCGTGTTGTAATTTTTCTGGTATAAGATTCGGTAGATTTCCTGAATTTCTCTGATTTTTTCAGTAGAAAAGCCTCTTCTCCTCAATCCCACAGAATTAATTCCTACATAAGAAAGCGGTTCTTTTGCTGCTTTTGTATAAGGAGGAACATCTTTTCTTACCAGAGATCCTCCGGAAATCATAGCATGATCTCCAATGCTGATGAACTGGTGAACGGCTGCTAAACCTCCTATGATGGCGTAGTTACCTACAGTTACGTGACCTGCTAAGGCAACACCATTAACTATAATTGCATTGTCGCCAATATGACAGTCGTGGGCAATATGCGCAGTTGCCATAACCAGGCAATTCTTGCCTATAACGGTCTGACCGGAAGCAATTGTGCCTCTGTTGATGGTAACACATTCTCTGATTGTTGAATTATCTCCAATAATTGCCAAAGAATCTTCTCCTCCAAATTTAAGGTCTTGCGGAACTGCTGAAATTACAGCACCCGGAAAAATATTGCAGTTCTTCCCTATTCTTGCACCTTCCATAATTGTAACATTAGAACCTATCCAGGTTCCATCACCAATAACAACATTATTATGAATTGTTGTGAATGGCTCTATTACAACATTTTTAGCGATTTTTGCACCAGGATGAACGTATGCTAAAGGTTGATTCATAAATCTTTTTTGATTAGTTAGTTTTTGAAATTTGCGCCATCAGCTCCGCTTCTGCTACTAATCTTCCGTTAGCATAAGCACTGGCCTGCATCTGGCAAATTCCCCTTCTGATTGGAGACATCAAATCACATTTGAAAATCAGGCTGTCTCCCGGCAATACCTTTTGTTTGAATTTTACATTGTCGATTTTCATAAAATAAGTCAGGTAATTTTCAGGATCCGGTACAGAGCTCAAAATAAGGATTCCTCCCGTCTGTGCCATGGCTTCTACAATGATAACGCCTGGCATTACCGGTGCTCCTGGAAAGTGGCCTACGAAGAAACTTTCATTCATAGTCACATTCTTTAATCCAACAACATGTGTATCTGACATTTCTATAATTCTGTCAATAAACAGGAAAGGTGGTCTATGAGGCAAAATGCTCATAATTTTATGGATATCCATTAAAGGTTCCTGATTTAAATCATAAACAGGTACCTGATTTCTTTGTTCTATTTTGATGATTTTGGACATTTTTTTAGCGAATTGCGTATTCACAAAATGTCCTGGTTTATTTGCTATAACTTTTCCTTTAATCTTCATTCCGATTAAGGCCAGGTCACCAACAACATCAAGTAATTTGTGACGGGCTGCTTCGTTTGGATAGTGTAAAGTCAGGTTGTCTAAAACTCCGTTTGGTTTTACAGAAATCTTATCTTTTCCAAAAGCTACCTTTAGGTTTTCCATAGTGCTATCAGAAATTTCCTTGTCAACATAAACAATAGCATTGTTTAGGTCGCCTCCTTTTATCAATCCGTTTTCCAGCAATGCTTCCAATTCGTGAAGGAAGCTGAAGGTTCTTGCATCTGCAATTTCTGTCTTGAAATCAGCAATGCTTTTCATGGTAGCGTTTTGAGTACCCAAAACTTTTGTACCAAAATCGACCATAGTGGTTACCTGATAATCGTCAGATGGCATTACCAAAATTTCGCTTCCGGTAGCCTCATCAGTATAAGAAATAACTTCTTTTACTACATATACTTTACGCTCGGCATCCTGTTCTTCAATTCCGGCTTTTTCAATCGCCTCAACAAAAAACTTTGAGGAGCCATCCATAATAGGCGGTTCCGAAGCATCCAATTCAATAATAACGTTATCGATATCGCAACCAATGAATGCTGCCAATACGTGTTCAGAAGTTTGAATTTTTACTCCTTTTTTCTCTAAGTTGGTGCCACGTTGTGTGTTTACTACATAATTGGCATCTGCTTCAATAATAGGCTGGCCTTCTAAATCTACCCTTACAAATGTAAAGCCATTGTTTATAGGAGCAGGCTTGAAAGTCATTTTTACTTCTTTACCAGTATGCAATCCCACGCCTGTTAGTGAGATTTCATTCTTTATGGTCTTCTGTTTAACCATTGTTTATGCTATTTTCGTTTGTTACTTGTTTTTTTAAGGCTTCAATATCTGATACTATCTTTGGCAGGTTCTTGAAATGAACATACGATTTATTAAAATCAGAATAGCCTAATGCAGGACTACCCTGAACTGTTTCTCCGTCAGCAAGGTTTTTACCCACTCCGGACTGCGCCTGAATACGGACACCATTACCAATAGTAATATGACCTACTATGCCTACTTGTCCGCCAATAATGCAATTACTGCCTATTTTGGTAGAACCGGCAACACCCGTTTGTGAAGCTATAACCGTATTTTCTCCAATTACTACGTTGTGAGCAATCTGAATCTGGTTATCGAGCTTAACGCCTTTTTTGATTATAGTAGAACCTAATGTAGCCCTGTCAATGGTAGTGCATGAGCCAATATCTACATTATCTTCAATAATAACATTTCCTATTTGTGGTACCTTACTGTAAACACCTTCTTCATTTGGCACAAAACCAAAACCGTCAGAACCTATAATAGCTCCCGAGTGGATGGTGCATCCTCTTCCTATTTCTGTTTCTGAATAGATACGCACACCTGCAAAAAGGATAGTATTATCACCAATAGTTACATTATCTCCTACAAAACTATTAGGATATATCTTAACGTTCTCTCCTATTTTGACATTTTTGCCAATATAGCAAAAACTTCCCAAATAGAGGTTATCACCATAGGTCACGTTTTCAGAAATTACAGAAGGCTGTTCTATGCCAGACTTCATCAGTTTAACCTGATTGTAATATTCTAATAATTTGGAAAAGGATTTATAGGCATCTTCTACCTTAATAAGTGTGGTAGTAATTTCAGATTCCGGAGTAAATGTAGTATTTACAATCGTAATCGTTGCCTGAGTGGTATAAATATAATTAAGGTATTTAGGGTTTGCCAAAAATGTCAGGGATCCTTCGGAACCTTCTTCTATTTTTGACAATTTATAAACTTCCGCATGGGGATTCCCTACTACTTCACCGTCTAAAATACCTGCTATTTGTTCTGCTGTGAATTTCATCTTGACAAAAATATAAAAATTTGATTTTATTTATGAATTTTCCGCAAGTACTTTTGGGAAACAAATAAAATATTTGGTTACAGGCTTTGAAAGTGCCTTGAGATTGAGCTGATCCGAAGCTTCAACAACATCTTCAATTGTCCTATCCTTTTTTAATATTTTGATAGGTTCAACATCCTTATTATAGGCCTGGTTTTTAATTTTTCCTTTGAATATAAAATAGGAAGCTTCCTGTTGTGAAATCCTGTAAAAATTAGTCAACTTTGATTTTAGGTCTTCCACGTCTTCAGGTGTATATTTTTCGCTACTGAGCTTAATTTTCAGCAAATCCCGATTCACAATCATTTTACTTAAATTACTCAATATAAAATCATTATGATTTTGCCATGCTTTTAAAGCCGCAATAATATCGGTGTCATCCAATTGTGAAAATCTTTCAAGAACAGCATCGTCAAAATCATTTAATTCAACCTTATGCTGCATAAAATACAATAACGGTTCGCTACACGGCAATACGATTCCTTTTTGTGATAATTCCTTTGCTCTTTTGAGTACTCTAACCAGCATATTTTCTGCTACCAGGCTCGTTTTATGAAGATAAGCCTGCCAGTACATTAGCCTTCTTGCCATCAGGAATTTTTCGACAGAGTAGATTCCTTTTTCTTCAATGACCAAAACATCATCAACCACATTCATCATCTGAATTAATCGGTCCGAATTGATATTTCCTTCTGCAACACCCGAGTAAAAACTGTCTCTTCTAAGGTAATCCATCCTGTCCATGTCCAGCTGACTCGAAATAAGCTGTAGCATAAACTTTCTATGGTATTCACCTTTGAAAACCCGTATTGCCAAAGTAAGCTGTCCATCAAACTCTTCATTAAGCCTTTTCATGAATAATAATGAAATTGCTTCATGATTTACATTTTCTACTATACTGTGTTCCATAGCATGCGAAAACGGACCATGTCCTATATCATGCAATAAAATCGCAATGTATAATGCTTTTTCTTCCTCATTTGAAATAATAACGCCTTTATACCGCAATACTTCAACAGCCTTTTGCATAATGTGCATACAGCCTAAGGCATGATGGAATCGGGTGTGGTGCGCACCGGGATATACCAGGTATGATAATCCCATCTGTGAAATCCTACGAAGCCTCTGAAAATAAGGATGTTGGATTAAATCATATAAAAGCGTATCCGGAATCGTAATAAACCCATAAATAGGATCATTAAATATTTTCAGTTTGTTCGTATAGCTCACTGTTGTTAAATTGGAGTACAAATATAAGCAAGTTAGCCGTTTTTTAACTAAAAAGTATAATTAACACTATTTAATATATGCCGTTAAATTGCAGTTAATTAGGATTTCAAACTTCAGCAGGTAGTTTTTAAGCCGTAACTTTAAGTATCGAAAAAGCTAAAAAAGAAATTATGAAAAAGATATTTATAGCCATTGCTTTTTTTGCCGGCATCGGTTTTGGTTCTGCCCAAATTGATAAAGACGACAACCCTCAGGCTGATATACAAGACAGAATACAGCAGGAGCCTCCCCGTCCTACTCAAACTCAAATGGAAAGGGCTGCCCGAATTGATGCTGATAAAAAGAAAGAGGAAGAAAAGCTTGAAACTGAAAAAAAGGCAGCAGATAAGGAACAATCAAAAAATAACACGAAAGTGAATCCCGACAAACTATCTCCTGTCACAAAAGATAGTAGCAAGGGTGTACAGCCCGTGAAAAAACCAAGAAATAAGTAGATTCTATTTAGAGTATTGAAGAAAAGGTCTCCTAGTAGTGCGGGAGACCTTTTTATTTTCCGGTATATTTAAAACCGTGGAATTGTATAACAAAAAAAAATAAAAACATAAGAAGAAATCGCCTTTGTTTTAGAATATTTGAGATTGAACAAAAAACACAATCTTATGAAAACTAACACAAAATTCATAACATCATTATTGCTTCTATTGGTAGCATTTATAGCAGGTTGCAGTAATTGCGACGATGGCACTTCAAGTGATACCAGTCAGGAAAAACAGGCTGTTAGAATAGACAGTACTTATACCAAATAACAAAAGGCTCGAAATGAGCCTTTTGTTTTTATATTCGCTAACTAAAATAAATTTGTCCGAAAAATTTCGAACTTGTCCATCAATGCTTATCGGTCAGGGGTGTTCTCCGTTATTACCCTGGCTTCAGGCGTCCTCAATGAGGATCTCGTAAAAGAATGTGGTCTGTAATCAACATGATCTTCTTCAAGAGATTTTTCAAACATAACCTTTGCTTTTTCGTTGAATTCATCTGATTCAAGATACTTTAGGTTTTGCATGTTGTTGTAGGCAAGCGTTTGATTACCGCCAAACCATTCTCCATCCCATTCTTCAATTGTTTTGTTTCTGTCCGTTTCCATGATTGCAAAAGTGTTAAGTTATACAAGCCATTTAACTATCGTAAATTTACTAAAAAAATAGTTAAAACAAAAATTAAATATTTATATTTCAACAATTTACATCTATTTTAAATAAAATAAAGCCATACCTTTATTTTTAGATTTTTTGAGAATAAAAATCATAAAATTGAACTTTATTATAACGTATTTTTGTTGGTTATTTTTACATAAATTTTAAGAGATTCGAAAGACAAAAGTGTTAAATTGCGATGTAATTGTTACGATAAACCTATCCGAAAAATATGGACAAAATAAAGATACTCTGGGTTGATGATGAAATTGATCTGCTTAAACCTCACATTCTGTTTCTTGAGAAAAAAAACTATGACGTAACCACTTGCAATAATGGTCGGGATGCAATAGACATCTTCGAAGAAGGCAATTTTGATATTGTTTTTCTTGATGAGAACATGCCCGGAATGAGCGGTCTGGAAACACTTTCTGAAATGAAAGAAAAAAAGACCGCCACCCCAATCATCATGATTACAAAAAGTGAGGAAGAATATATCATGGAAGAAGCCATTGGCTCCAAAATTGCAGATTATCTAATCAAACCGGTTAATCCAAATCAGATACTTCTTAGCCTTAAAAAAAATCTTGACAATACAAGACTTGTTTCTGAAAAGACCACACTTGACTACCAAAAAGAATTCAGAAAGATTTCTATGGAACTGGCTATGGTGAATTCTTATGAGGATTGGATAGAACTGTATCAAAAATTACTGTATTGGGAACTGGAACTTGAAAATATTGACGACCAGAGCATGTTTGAAATCCTGGAATCCCAAAAAGTAGAAGCCAACTCCCAATTTGGAAAATTTATAGAACGGAATTATGAAGACTGGTTCCAACAAAATGCAGACAGGCCTACCTTATCTCACACGCTTTTTAAAGAATTGGTTCTTCCGGAATTAAAGAAAAAAGACCGCCCTATATTGTTTGTAGTTATCGACAACCTGCGCTATGATCAATGGAAAGCCTTTGAAAGTGTGGTTGCCAACCATTACAAACTGGAAAAAGAAACGCCTTTTTTCTCCATATTACCTACTGCAACCCAATATGCCAGAAATGCTATTTTTTCAGGATTGACGCCTTTAGAAATGGAGAAAAAGTACCCGCAATACTGGAAGAATGATGTAGAAGACGGAGGAAAAAATTTATACGAAGCTGAATTTCTTACCGAACAGTTGAAACGCCTCGGAATGAATATCAAACAGGATTATTTCAAAATCACCAATTTTGCAGGAGGAAAAAAACTGGTTGACAATTTCAAGACATTGAAAAACAACGACCTGGTTACGGTTGTTTATAATTTCGTGGATATGCTTTCGCATGCCAAAACCGAAATGGAAGTGGTAAAAGAACTGGCATCCAATGACAAGGCCTACCGCTCTCTTACTTTGAGCTGGTTTAAAAATTCGCCTCTTTTAGAAATCATACAACAGGCACAGCAATTAGGATTCCGTCTGATTCTGACAACGGACCACGGTACGATAAACGTAAAAAACCCATCAAAAGTAATTGGTGACAGAAATACCAGCCTTAATCTTCGTTACAAAACAGGAAGAAGCCTTACCTATGAAGAAAAAGATGTTTTTGCCATAAAAGATCCAAAAAGCATACAACTGCCTGCCATAAATATGAGCAGTTCTTATATTTTTGCAAAAAATGATTATTTTCTGGCTTATGTGAACAATTATAACCACTATGTCAGCTATTACAGAAATACCTATCAGCACGGTGGTATATCACTGGAAGAAATGATTATTCCGTTTTTGGTATTCAACCCGAAATAGACCTTTTGAATCTATGGAAATACAATTTACACTTGATGAAATCAATCAGGTTGCTCAAAAGATATTAGTACAAAAACCACATAAGGTCATATTGTTTCATGGTGACATGGGAGCCGGAAAAACAACTATGATTAAGGCACTTTCCAAGGCTTTGGGAGTTTCTAATGCGACTTCAAGTCCTACATTTTCTTTAGTTAATGAATATGAAACTGATGGCGGTGAAATTGTCTATCATTTTGATGTTTATCGTTTGAATAACGAAAGTGAAGCTTATGATATGGGAGTCGATGAATATCTTTATTCCGGAGAATGGTGCTTTATTGAATGGGCTGAAAAAATTCCTAGTCTTATCCCTTCCGAACATTCGATTATTACGATAAAAGTTGAAAAGGACGGAAAAAGAAAACTGACATTAAAATAATTTTTAAAAACTGACCCTGGCAGGGTTTATAACCCTGCCAGGGTTGTTAATTTTTATAGTACTGAACTCTTGCGACTTCATAACTTTTTCTTAACTTAGACCTTTAATACACAGCAGGAAATATGTCATTCACACCTTTCACCAAGCAGCAGTTGATTCCACAGGAGGAAAAGCTGGAAGTTGCACGCAAAAAAAGTGACCTGTTCATTGGAATCCCTAAAGAATCTTCTTTTCAGGAACGCCGAATCTGCCTGACTCCCGATGCAGTGAATACGTTAACCTCTCATGGGCACCGTATTTTGATAGAAGCCGGAGCCGGAGAAAGTTCCAGTTATAGTGACCAGGAATACAGCAATGCCGGTGCAGAAATCACACAGGATACAAAAAAAGTATTCAACTGCCCAATGGTCTTAAAGGTCGAACCATTGACATTGCCGGAGATTGAAATGATGAACAGCAATTCGCTTGTTATTTCTGCATTACAAATCAAAACCCGTAAAAAAGAATATTTTGAGGCTCTAGCCAGAAAAAAAATTACGGCACTTGCTTTTGAATTCATAAAAGATGATGACGGCTCCTATCCTGCGGTAAAATCATTAAGTGAAATTGCAGGAACCGGCTCTATACTCATTGCTGCCGAATTAATGATTAATAACCAATTCGGGAAAGGGCTTCTTTTTGGCAACATAACAGGCGTACCTCCTACTGAGGTTGTCATTATAGGAGCGGGCACTGTAGCTGAATTTGCGGCCAGAACCGCCATAGGTCTTGGAGCCAGTGTAAAAGTTTTTGACAACTCAATTACAAAACTACGCAGACTGCAGAACAATCTGAACCAAAGAATTTTTACTTCAACTATACAGCCTAAATCTTTACTGAAAGCCTTACGAAGATGCGATGTGGCTATAGGTGCGATGAAGGGCAAAGACCGATGCCCTGTAGTGGTTTCAGAAACTATGGTTGAGCATATGAAAAAAGGTGCTGTAATTGTAGATGTCAGTATTGATACCGGTGGTTGCTTTGAAACCTCGGAAGTAACCACGCATGAAAAGCCTACGTTTATCAAGAATGATGTAATTCACTATTGCGTACCAAACATCCCTTCACGTTATTCTAAAACAGCATCACTTTCCATCAGTAACATTATTACTCCTTCCCTATTACAGATTGCCGAAGATGGTGGAATTGAAAGTGCCATCCGATGCAACAAAGGACTCAAAAACGGAGTTTACTTTTATCATGGCATACTGACTAATAAAACCATTGCAGATTGGTTTGATTTGCCGGGAAGCGACATCAATTTAATTGTTTTTTAATCTTATCTTTGCGCCAAAATCAATTCTAATGAAATTTTCACAACGCCTCGCCTATTATCTGGGAGGATTATTACTAGGAACCATAATAGTCGTTTATTTTCTTCAGGCCAAAGCCGAATCCAGAAATGTAAGTTTCTGTTATTTACCCAACTGTCGCGTACTTCAGGATTTAAGAAAAAAGCCGCTTCATTACAGTGCGGAATCTGAAGCCACTTTAAAAGAAAATTGGGTAACATTACAGGATGTTAAGAACTGCATGCAATATGGCGATGTTGATTTTTCAAAAAGTAATGAGCCATTTAAAGGAGGCAAAATTTATTTTATAAAAGGCAAAAACACTAAAGGCGAACCAATTACGGTTTCCATGGTTAATTATTCGGATAAGGTTCTTCTGAACGAAATAAAAAAAGATTAAAAAAAGCGGGCGAAACACTTGCAAATACAAATAGTTCGTGTATATTTGCACTCGCAATTGGGGCGATTAGCTCAGTTGGTTCAGAGCATCTGGTTTACACCCAGAGGGTCGGGGGTTCGAATCCCTCATCGCCCACAAAGCAAGCCTTTAGGCTTGCTTTTTTTATTTCAACACATTTGGGTCATTAACTCAGCGGTTCAGAGTGCTACCTTGACAGGGTAGAAGTCACTGGTTCGATTCCAGTATGACCCACACATCTTTAAATAATAAAAAAGCCGGTTTCTCTTGAAACCGGCTTTTTTATTTATATTCAGGAAACTACTTCCCTTTTCTTCTATCTCTTTCCGCTTTAATAAGGTTCAATTCCCTGCTGGTTTGTCCTGCTACTGAGGTATTTTCCTCAGCCCTGCGGATTAAATATGGCATAACATCCCTCACGGGGCCAAAAGGAAGGTACTTGGCAACATTGTAGCCATTCGATGCCAGGTTATAACTGATATTGTCACTCATTCCATACAATTGCCCAAACCAAACTCTAGTATCGCCTTTTTCGATATTATTCTCATCCATAAGTTTCATCAGCTTATAAGAACTGTCTTCATTATGGGTTCCTGCGAAAATGGCCATCTTTTCCAGATGTTCAACCATATAGATTACAGCGGTATCATAATTCACATCGGTCGCTTCTTTTGAAATACAGATTGGAGAAACATAACCTTTTTCTTCAGCACGTTTATTTTCCTTTTCCATATAAGCGCCTCGAACCAGCTTCATACCGATATAAAATCCTTCAACTTTGGCAATCTCATGGATTTTTTTCAGGTAGTCTACCCTATCCCAACGATACAATTGCAACGTATTAAAAACAATCGCTTTCTCTTTATTGTATTTACGCATCATTTCCAATACCAAATCATCTGCCGCATCCTGCATCCAGCTTTCTTCAGCATCGATTAGAAGCGCAACATCTTTCGCATGAGCGGTTTTACAAACCAGATCAAATCGGTTAACAACACGTTGCCATTCTTCTGCTTCTTCTTTTGAAAACTCTTTTCCTTCTCCTAATTTTTCATACAATTCAAATCTTCCCAATCCGGTAGGTTTAAAAACCGCAAACGGAATAGCCTGTCTTTCTTTTGCAAATTCAATTGTTTTCAAAGTCATTTCGAGCGCCTGGTCGAATTGCTCCTCTTCTTCTTTTCCTTCTACCGAATAATCCAGAACAGACGAAACACCTTTTGTAAACATTTTATCTACTACTGTAAGGCAATCTTCTTCGTTAACGCCTCCGCAGAAATGATCGAAGACTGTCGCCCGGATCAGGCCTTCAACCGGTAAATGTGCCTTTAAGGCAAAATTTGTGACTGCCGTACCAATACGAACCAATGGCTCGGAGGCAATCATTTTAAAAAGAAAATAAGCCCTATCAAGTTCAGTATCACTCTTTAGTGCAAAAGCAACTTGTGTATTGTTGAAAATCTTTTCCATTCGTTTGTTTAATAATGTTGCAAATATAAATAGAGCTTCGTGATTTTTTCTTAAAAATTGCCTTATTTTGCCTTTTAAAATTACAAATAAGCAATTTTTATGGCGCTTGTCTGAATACGTCATGAATTGCCACTCAAAAACATCAGATGAAACCAATTGAAGCCAACGGATATTCTATCTTTTTTAATGAAAATGCCTACGAAGCATTAAACAGCCATTTGGCAGAAAATCAATATTCTTCTATTTTTATTTTTGCAGACAGTGATACTAATGAATATTGCCTTCCTGTATTTCTCCCTAATCTTGAAACTGATTTAAACATCGAAATCATCGAATTTGAGCCTGGAGAAATCAATAAAAATATAGAAACCTGTGTTGAGCTTTGGAATGTCCTGACTGATTTGGGTGCCGACAGAAAAAGTCTTGTTATTAATGTTGGTGGTGGCGTTGTAACCGACATGGGAGGCTTTGTGGCTTCTACATTTAAAAGAGGGATTGATTTTATAAATGTTCCGACTACATTATTAGCTATGGTCGATGCTTCAGTTGGGGGTAAAAACGGAATCGACCTCGGGAGCCTTAAAAATCAAATCGGTGTTATTAACGTACCAAAAATGGTTTTGATAGACACGACCTATCTGGAAACATTGCCTCAAAACCAAATGCGTTCCGGATTGGCTGAAATGCTGAAACACGGACTAATCTTCGATAAAAAATACTGGTCATTATTTTTAGACTTAAATAATTTAAATACAGGTGATTTAGACACTCTTATTTATCAATCAGTTGAAATAAAAAACACTATCGTAACCCAGGATCCGAAAGAAAACGGATTGCGAAAATCCTTGAATTTTGGACATACTTTAGGCCATGCCATTGAAAGTTATTTTCTGGAAAATGAAAACAAAACATCACTGTTGCATGGTGAGGCTATTGCTGCTGGAATGATTTTAGAGAGTTATATTTCACTGAGAAAAGATCTCATTTCCGACCTGGAATTTGAAGAAATCAAAAACGGAATTGATAATATTTTTGAAAGGATTGTTTTTGAAGAAAAAGACATCCAACCCATACTGGATTTGCTCATTCATGACAAGAAAAACGAATACGGAACAATCCAATTTGCACTTCTTGATGGAATTGGCGGTATATCCACAGGACAAAAAGCTGATAACGAATTGATTATAGATGCGTTTTTAGAATATAATTCTTAATATATTTTTAATAAAAATCATTGCATATCAGTTATAATATTTTTTACATTTGCCCCAATGAAAAAAAGTCAAAACGCCAATTCTTTTTCGAGCGTGGGAGCCGAAAACAAAGCAACTTTTCAGTATTTCCTGAAAGGTTCTTTTGGTGTAAAGAGCATCCATAATTTTGATATTTTTCAATACTCCAATATGTATCAGGAAAAGCTCCCAATCATTTATGCAAATATTAGGGTCTGAACTTTAGATTAAAAATTATTTTTTTCTTATTTTTAATCTAAAACACTGACAAATAAATGAATACAAAATATTTTGACCTAATCAACCAAACTTATTATTTCCCTCAAGACGAGTTTAAATTAAACAAAGACAACCTTCAATTTCACAATATCGACCTGATGAAATTGGTGGAGCAATATGGCACACCTTTAAAGTTCACCTATTTACCACAAATTTCCAACAATATCAACCGGGCTAAAGCCTGGTTTAGAAAGGCGATGGAAAAAAACAAATACGAAGGAAAATATTACTATTGCTATTGCACAAAAAGTTCTCACTTTGAATTTGTGATGAACGAGGCTTTTAAAAACAACATCCATATCGAAACTTCTTCTGCTTTTGATATTAATATTGTTGAGAACCTGCTTGAGAACGGTAAAATTAACAAAAGTACTTATGTTATTTGTAACGGTTTCAAAAGAGACCAATACATTACTAACATTGCACGACTGATTAATAATGGCCATAAAAATGCCATTCCGATTATTGACAACTATGAAGAATTAGACCTTCTTCAGGCTGAGATAAAAGGAAAATTCAAAATCGGAATCAGAATTGCTGCTGAGGAAGAGCCAAAATTCGAATTCTATACTTCCCGATTAGGAATAGGATATAAAAATATTGTGAACTTCTATAAAAAACAGATTCAGGAAAATAAAAACCTGGAACTGAAGATGCTTCACTTTTTCATCAATACCGGTATTAATGACAACTCCTATTACTGGAACGAACTTGTAAAATGTATTAAGGTATATATCGCACTTAAAAAAGAGTGCCCAACATTGGACGGACTGAACATTGGCGGTGGTTTCCCTATCAAAAACTCTCTTGCTTTTGAATACGACTATCAGTACATGATTGACGAAATCATCAATCAGATTAAAATTGCGTGTGACGAAGCTGAAGTTGATGTTCCGAATATCTTTACTGAGTTTGGCTCTTTTACAGTTGGAGAAAGTGGCGGTGCCATTTATCAGGTATTGTATCAAAAACAGCAAAACGACAGAGAAAAGTGGAATATGATTGACTCGTCTTTCATTACTACACTACCAGATACCTGGGCAATCAACAAACGCTTTATTATGTTGGCCGTCAATCGATGGAATGACCAATATGAAAGAGTCTTATTGGGCGGAATGACATGTGACAGCGATGATTATTACAACTCTGAGCAGAACATGAACGCGATTTACCTGCCAAAATACAATAAAGAAAAACCTTTGTATATTGGATTTTTTAATACCGGCGCCTATCAGGAAACCATTGGAGGCTTTGGCGGAATTCACCACTGTTTGATTCCACAGCCAAAACACATCTTGATTGACAGGGATGAAAATGGTATTTTAGCCACAGAAGTTTTTTCTGAGCAACAAAGTTCAGAAGATATTTTAAAAATATTAGGTTACGCGAAAAAATAATCTATTTTTGGAAAATAATTAAAAGTGGGTTTTTCCCGCTTACAATCATCCCGACTTACCCCATTTCAAAATTATTTTGGATTGCCAGTCGGACAAACATTAAAAGAAACTAACAAACAACAAAATGAGTAAAGGACCAATCAGTCAATTTATTGAGAAGTACTATCTGCATTTCAATTCTGCCACCGTAGTTGATGCTGCAAAAGCTTATGAACAACAGTTACAGAACGGATCAAAAATGATGGTGACTTTGGCTGGCGCCATGAGTACGGCTGAAATCGGAAAGATTTTTGCCGAAATGATTCGAAAGGATAAAGTTCAGATTATTTCCTGCACAGGAGCGAATCTGGAAGAAGATATCATGAATCTTGTTGCGCATTCTCACTATGAAAGAGTTCCAAATTATCGCGATTTGACGCCACAACAAGAATGGGATTTATTAGAAAGAGGATTAAACCGTGTTACAGATACATGTATTCCTGAACACGAAGCTTTCAGAAGATTACAAAAACATATCTATAAAATCTGGAAAGATGCTGATGATGCCGGAGAACGTTATTTCCCGCATGAATTCATGTACAAGATGCTACTTTCCGGAGTATTGGAAGAATATTACGAAATTGACCTGAAAGACAGCTGGATGTATGCTGCTGCAGAAAAAAACCTTCCTATCATTGTACCGGGTTGGGAAGACAGCACAATGGGTAATATTTTTGCTTCTTATGTTATCAAAGGAGAACTAAAAGCTTCTACAATGAAGTCAGGAATCGAATACATGACTTTCCTTGCTGACTGGTATACAAAAAACAGCGACAAAGGTGTCGGATTCTTCCAAATTGGAGGAGGAATTGCCGGAGACTTCCCTATCTGTGTTGTACCAATGCTATATCAGGATATGGAAATGCATGATGTTCCTTTCTGGAGCTATTTCTGTCAGATTTCAGATTCGACTACCAGCTACGGTTCCTATTCAGGAGCTGTTCCAAATGAGAAAATCACTTGGGGTAAACTAGACATAAACACTCCAAAATTTGTTATTGAGTCGGATGCTACCATCGTAGCTCCATTAATTTTTGCTTACCTACTAGACTTATAATAAAAATTGTATGAAAAGAATTATTGTAGATTATTCTAAACTAACCAATGAAATTCTGACTTTGCTTGTCGAAAAATTTCCTGATGGATATGACGACTCCAATATCATCCGTTTCAAAAATGCTAAAAACGAGTTGGTAGAGGCTGTAGAAGTTAGAACAGAAGACACTATTTATCTGGTAAAAGTGAGCACCAAACTTGCCAGCAGAATCGAAAACTTTGATGAAGATGATGATTTAGAAGATGTAGTTGTACCAATGGAAGCCATCAAAGATCTTGACATGGATGATGATGCAGACGATGATGACGACGACGAAAAAGAAGACAAAATCGAATTGGATGACGAAGATGATGATGAGGACAGAGATATTGCTGATATCGCTGACGATGAAGATGATGATGAAGACTAGCTTCCCAGCTATTTCCATAAAAAAAACGGAACTCAATTTGAGTTCCGTTTTTTTTATTCCACAGAGTGGAACAGATGTAAAAAAATCATTTATTTAACAATTACTAAAACAAACATACGTAATTTATCGTATATTTCTAAATATACATCGATGTTTTTTCTAAAATAAATACATATTTCATATTTTTACACTCTACCACAATCTTAATGACCATGTTATTTAAAAGCAACCGGAAACAAAAGCATTGCCAGGAATGGTTTGATTTCAAAACTTTAATAGCTCTAAAAATAATTTTCCTCCTATGGGGTCTTTCTATTTTAGGAATCTACCTGCGGATGTTCGAAATCACACGCGGCTTTAAAATCGCAATCCCAATTGCCTTTGGTTTTTTCATCCTGTCTTTATTTTCCAGAAATAAACATAGGAAAGAAAAAGGGATTGTTCTGTTCCTGTTTGCCCTTGTACTGTTTGCTATTATACAGGCGATTGATATTTTTGCCGGAACCCGTTATTTTTCCAAATTATAAGTAACGTTCCATAAAGATCTTCTGATGGTGCTTCTGGTGTCCGATGATTATAAAACCCAAAGCCCTGACTGAGACATCATATCCGGATGCAATCCCCATTCTTTTTAGAATTTCTTCATTAAACGTAGCAAACAAGGTTATTGTAGACTGTCTGATTACAGCTAATTCTGTAAGCAAATCCCTAATACTCCTTTCATTTGCATTAGCAGTATCGGCATAATCGTTTTCCTCAAAACCAGGCAATGGCGTTTTATCGTTTCTTGCAATTCTGAGGGCACGATAAGCAAAAATCCTTTCAGAATCCATCAAATGCTGGATAATATCCTTAATGGTCCATTTACCTTCAGCATATCGATAATCATACTTATCCAAAGGAATGTTTTGTACAAATTTTATAAATTCATGTACAGAAATTTCAAGCTCTTCAAGCAGGTTTGCTTCCTGATCTACCTTGGAAATATAGGTAGAATAATATGGCGCAAATTCAGTTGGTAATAATTGGTCTGTTTTCATAGTTATTTTAAGCAGAGTTTCTACTGGCATTAATATTTCCAAAAAGAGAACGCATTACTATTTTTTCATAGATTTTCAGCATTTCTTCGTCCGGATTGCCTTTAAGGTTTAAATCGTTTATTTTAGTCAGGGCATATTGTTGTATAGTAAGCAATGGCAATACAATTTGTTCCCGCATTTGTATAGAAGCTTTCCCGTCAGGATAGTTTTCCATCAAGGCATCAAAACCGGATAATTTCAGTACCAGCCTTTTTGTTTCTTTAAATTCAGTAAAAATGATTTCCCAAAATTCACCAAATTCCGGATCGTCTTTCATATAGGATGTCAAAGGGAAAAACGATTTTGCCAACGACATCATACTGTTTTCAATCAAGGTTTTAAAGAAAAGTGAATGGTCATACAACTCCTGAACTTCCTGCCACTTTCCATTGTCTTCAAAATGCTTCAGAGCTGTACCTACTCCAAAAAATCCGGGAACATTTTGTTTTAATTGACTCCAGGCCCCTACAAAAGGAATTGCCCGAAGGTCATTGAAATCAAGTTTTTCGGATTGGCTCCTTTTAGAAGGACGGCTACCTATATTTGCCATTGCATAATACTTAAGCGCACTTCTTCTTTCCAGATATGGGATAAACTTAGGATGGTTTTTAAAATCGGAATATTCTTTATAGCTTATTTGCGAAAGCGATTCCAAGGTCTTTTTTTCAGCATCAGAAAGTTTATTTTCTCCCTTATTAAAAAACTGATTGGCTGCTCCGGCACTTAACAGATTTTCAAGATTATAACGGCAGGAATCCAAAGTTCCAAAATTAGAACTGATGGTTTGTCCCTGAATGGTAATCTGAATTTCATTATTTTCTATATCGGGTCCCTGTGAAGCATAGAACTTATGGGTCTTACCTCCTCCTCTGGCCGGTGGCCCTCCTCTTCCGTCAAAGAAAATAACTTCAATACCATAATTTCTGGAAATTGAAGTCAGCGCCTCTTTTGCCTTATAAATACTCCAATTGGCCATCAGATAACCTCCGTCTTTTGTTCCATCAGAAAAACCAAGCATAATGGTCTGCTTATTATTTCTGGATTTTAAATGCTCCGAATACAGCGGATTGGTATAAAGCGTTTCCATTACTCGTTGCGCATTTTCCAAATCCTCTACAGTTTCAAAAAGCGGAACAATATCAACAGAAGGATTTTCCCATCCGCACAAACGAAAAAGTGCATAGGTTTCCAAAACGTTTAGTGCGCTCTGGTTATTACTGATGATGTAACGATTAGCCCCCATTTCACCATTCTGTTCCTGTATTTTCTGTATGGCATATATTGACTCAACAGTAGCCCTGGTCAGTTCATCTTCAAACCATTCCGGATCAAGACTGGCAGCGGCTTTCGCCATCCAATCTAATTTTTGACTTTCATCCAATGAGGAATAGTCTTTAGGAAAAACAGACAATTGGCGTTCGTTAGTAACTTTTACAATATCCTTAATAACCTTATCATGAATTTTGCTGTTTTGCCTGATGTCCAATGTAGCAAAGTAAAACCCGAAAAGATTCACTTTGTTAATAAATTCGTCCAAATCGTCAAGATACAATGATTGGTGGTTTTCAATAATCCTATTGCGAATGTCCAACAATGTGGCTTTCATTTCGTCCAACGTTATATACAAATCGCCTTCCGAATAAAACACAGAACGGTAAATTTTATGTTCAAGCTCTGTCCATAATTGGTCTACCTGATGAAAAGTCAGCTTTCTTTTCAAATCCCGAATATCCCTGTAATAGCATTTGAGTATTGAAGTACGCAATCTTTGTGTTACCTGCAAAGTTATATCTGTTGTAACAAAAGGGTTTCCATCACGGTCACCTCCGGGCCAGAATCCCAGATTTAAAATTTGATTTTTAGGCAATTCTCCATCATAAATATTTTTCTGGAAAAAATGCATCATTTTTCCTGCCGTTTCGTAAAAAACGTTTTCAAGATACCAGGTCAGGCTGACCGCTTCATCAAAAGGAGTCGGTTTTTCTTTTTTAATGAATGGCGTTTTTCCTAACTGTGCCAGAAGTTCACGCATTCTTTTCAGATTATTGTTTCTGATGGCATCTTCTAAATCTGTAATAATCCCTAATACTGATCCCGGATAAAACTGTGTAGGATGCGCTGTCAGTACAGTCCGGATTTTAAATTCTTCAAAAAAAGCTTTTAGTTCCTTCAGATTGTCTTTAGACTCCGCCTTGTCTTTTGTGTTCCTGAGCGAATTTTCTCCATCGAGATTATTCACTACAGAAAAAGCAGCATCTTCAATAGCATCAAACAAGACTACCTGCCTTTCTACATATTGGATAAACCGGAACATAAGGTCTATTTTTTCTTTTTCGGAAGCATTATCCAGGTATTTTTCAGAGAAAAAATCTACAATCTGTTGGGGATTCCATTCCTTTTTGTAACCTGATTCACAAACTTCTGCAAAAAGCGGCAGCATTATTCCTGTATTGCCAATATTGTCAAACGGAAGCGTAATAAGAATACTGTTATATATCTGATATTTAGCGAGTACGTTTTCTTCAAACCTCTCTAATCTCGGGGAAGTGTACATGGGTATAATTTTGCATTAAATTAATAAAAAAACCCTCAAGTTTTCACAAGAGGGTCTTAAATTATTCTTATCAAAAGATTACATATCCTTGAAGATAGTGTGCATCAAACGTTTTTTATCGTTGATACTTTCGTCAAGAGAAATCATGGTTTCAGTTCTGTATACTCCTTCGATATCATCAATCATAAAGATTACTTCTTTTGCATGTTTTGTATCCATAGCACGGATTTTACAGAAGATATTGAATTTTCCGGTAGTTACGTGTGCAACAGTAACAAAAGGAATTTCATTGATTCTTTCCAATACAAATTTAGTTTGTGAAGTATTGTGAAGAAAAACTCCTACATAGGCAATAAAAGAATATCCTAATTTCTCGTAATTCAAGGTCAAAGATGAACCCATGATAATACCAGCTTCTTCCATTTTCTTAACTCTCACATGGACAGTTCCTGCAGAGATTAGTAGTTTTTTTGCTATATCTGTAAAAGGAACTCTTGTATTGTCAATCAGCATATCTAATATCTGATGATCAACTTCATCTAAACGAAACTTATTCATATAATTTTATGTTTGTATTTGTTTTCAAAATTCGACTACAAAAAAATTAATTTTTTTTAAATAAAAAAAGCGAATCGTTAAACATTTGGCAATCCGTTAACAATTTTAACTTTTTCTGATAAATAAAACTCAGCTTTTTGACCCAATTTCGGAATATTGTCCTGATCATCAGAATAGGAAGCTCCTTTTGCATCATATTCAAAATGTCCAAAGTTTTGTGTCAGCTCACCTATTTCGACAATGAAGGCAATAAATTCAATTTTCCCTTCATTCAAAACCTCCGTAAATTGAATTGCAAAATTCGTAATAATTTGTTTATTATCATAGTAAATTTTGATATTTTTATAAATGAAGTCGTAAAAAACTGGTTTGTTTTGAGGAATATTGAAATATTTTTCCGTTTCATTGAGAACTATATCGTTTTCGTAAATATATTTCAACCCTGAAATCAATGCTATAAAAATAAATTTTCGCGTCATTTCGCGTTCGTAATCCTGCTGATAATGTCCGGCTTCAAATAAAATAGTTGGCGATCCCAGATAAGTAAAGGTATCTCCAACACAATTCAGATTAAAACCGTCATCAAAACGCCCCACTTGTCCGGGAATAAAAGATTGCAAAGTTGCATTCATTGCAACTATGACATCCATTGCTTTTAAACGAATCTCGTTAACTTCTCTTGCATCATTAAACGAAGGCGCTAAAAAGGAAACCGTTGCAGGTTTATTAACATCTCCAGCCGCAAAAATAGTACGTTGGTCATGGAGATTATAGCAAAAGTCCGGTTTAAAGTTATTATATAGCTCTCTGAGCAGACGGCTTTCAGGCTGGCTTAAATCCTGGAAATCCCTGTTAAGGTCAATTCCGTTAGCGTTAATGCGCGTATATCTTTCCGCGCCATCCGGATTAAGCATGGGTACGGCCAGAAAAGTAAAATGGCTTAGAAGCTCTTTTCCTAAAATCGTATCGCTGTTTAATACATTTAAAAGATCAAATAATGCCTTGGTAGTCGTTCCTTCATTTCCATGCATCTGTGACCAAAGCAGTATCTTAATTTTGCCTGTTCCGATAGTATAGGAATAGATTGGTTTTCCTAATACTGATTTTCCAATTACATCTAAATTATCATTCTTGTTAATCGTTCTTAATAAAGGCTCAATTTTATCAAGAGTAATATATCTTCCTTCTAACGTTTTTTCCTTATTCTCCCGGAATACTTTTTCAAAATCCATAGTGCTGAATTATATTTTACAAAAGTAAACATCTTATTATTTACAATTGTAAATCAATTAAAATTCAAAATAATTTAACTCTGTAAACAAAATACTGCCTGTCACTATATTTTCGTTAGAAAAACTTTAACACATTTTACTTTAAGCGACTTTAAAATAATTATAAATCTATTAATCAATTATTTAAATATAATCATATAAACTAAAAAAGCATATAAAAACACCCGGTTCTATTTATAAATTACATTTATAACAACTATATATTTACATTTGTAACGTTCTTTTATTAAAATAAAGCTTTACAATGGTAAACACGGAAGATTTTATAAAACGGCTTGAAAAAATTCTTGACTATTACAATCTCACTGCTTCTTCTTTTGCCGATAAGATTGGTGTGCAACGTTCCAGCATATCACATCTTCTATCCGGAAGAAACAAACCAAGCCTTGATTTTATATTAAAAATTTTAGATGTATTTCCTGAAATTGATTTGTATTGGATTTTAAACGGCAAAGGTTCATTCCCGAAAAATAACGAAGAATACAATATAGCATATCCGCCTACTCTATCAAATACAGATGAAAAACAACCCGTCAATTTCAAAAAGGAAGAAACGATTATTAAAAATGATACAATTGAAAGAATAGTAATCTTTTATAAAAACGGAGCCTTTAAAGAATATCGCCCCCAATAGACGGCATAAAAAAACCTTGACTCTCAAGCCAAGGTTTTCCCAACTAATACATAAAAAACAAACATTATTCCCTTCTTAAATATATTCCGGTAACACCCGGTTCTAATCTTGCTGTTAAAGGCATGGCATCTGACTGGGCTGATGTTGGATAAGCAAAACTTAATACCTGTCCTCCACCATTTAATCTTTCAGCCACATAAATTTTATTGGTCTGTTCATCATAAGAAACATCTACCGGATTTCCCAACAATGAATTAGGCCCGTATATTCTTTTTTGTTTCGACAAGGCGATAGAACCTCCTGATGCTGTTGACGAAAATACTGAGTTAAAATTTTCTATAACTACAATTCCCCCATCTGTTGCAGAAGCAGCTAAACCTACATCAGTAAGAACCATAACATTATCTTGTTCCGAATAGGCAATTCCATGTGTCCTGGTTAATCCTTCTATGCTAACTCTCTTGTCTGCCACCAATGTTCCGTTTGGTTTTGAAAAAAAAGAGTTAAAGACAGCTATATCACTGCTAAGATCTACTACTGCATATAAATTTCCATTAGAAACAGTAATTCCCCATAGTTTAAAACCTACAGTAAATGTTTTCTCCAATGTAAATCCTGATGTAGTTCTTTGATACACTAAAAGTTTATTAGTGTTACCATTAATTTCGGCCTGATCCTGTACTACAACTACCCTGTCTCCAACAACGGCTATTTCTCTTGCATTGGTAAAATCGCCTGTTGTACTACTGGCGGTCATCGTTAAAGATGTGGCAGAAGACGATAATGCATTTCTGAAATTGCCATAAACTTCGAGACGATTGTTAGTTCGGGATGCAATGATAACCTCGTCACGGGTATTATTATAATAAATACCATCTGCATCCAGAGAACCTACAGTAAATGTTTTTGCCATTGGCATTGATGCTAATAAATCCGTGTAGGTAATTGTTCCGCTTGTATTGCTCGAAGTAAACAATTCAAGTTTTGCGCTGCCTGGATTTCCATTTGAATCGTCATCACTGCTGCACGAAACAAATCCTAAAATGCTACAAAAAAGTCCTGCTAGTAAAAGTTTTTTTCTCATAATTATGGTTTTAAAAAAGGTTGATAATTATAAATACGAGAAAAAAACGGATGTGGATTTATTTTTTTAAAACCTGCCTAAATTTCAAAACTGTATTCCGGAACCCTGCCTACTATACCTTTGTATTTGCTCTTTAGTTCTGCAAAATCTTTTTGTATATCGCCTGTAGGATAAAAAGCCTCATTGAGTACTACCTCCTTTTTTGCATAATCAAATGCAACCGGAATTATGGGAACTTCTGCTTTCAATGCAATATAATAAAAGCCTGTCTTCCAGTCTGTCACTTTTTTACGGGTTCCTTCCGGAGCGATTGCCAATCGGAAGATTTCTCTTTTTTTAAAAATCTCCGCTATGGCCTCCACGGTATTTTGTCGGGAGTTTCTGTTGAGTGGAGCACCACCCATCCAACGGAAATAAGCGCCGAATGGAAATTTAAAAAGTTCTTTTTTGGCGACATAATTCATCTCCAGATTGATAATGCCTCGGGCAAAAAGGCCTATGTAGAAATCATGCCAGCTGGTATGCGGCACGACAATAATAATAGATTTCTT
Organism: Flavobacterium sp. 38-13; assembly: GCF_001899155.1. Taxonomy (NCBI): domain Bacteria; kingdom Pseudomonadati; phylum Bacteroidota; class Flavobacteriia; order Flavobacteriales; family Flavobacteriaceae; genus Flavobacterium; species Flavobacterium sp. 38-13. The sequence continues at coordinate 21,799 of NZ_MKVG01000004.1, read as the reverse complement.
AATTTCGGGATTCATCGTTCCTTTGATGCTCCATCCCATTATTTTGAAAAAGATAAGTTTATAAATAATACGCTTCATGCTTTATTATTTTCTGTAAATGTAACATTTATACTTATTTTTGGGCAAATTAAGTTTTGTGCTAAAAAAAATACTAAGCTACCTCCTGCCCATAAATGTTTACAAGCAGCATTCACCCGTGAGTAAAAACCTGGAAGTCACCTGGGCCAATGGTGAATTGGTATTGGATTCTAAAAACACCAATTATTCTTATGGAAGCCTGCAGCGTATTCTTAGAATAGGATTGGAAAGCATAGGTTTTGAGACTGTATTAAAAGCGGAACACATTCTTGTTCTTGGAGTTGCTGGCGGAAGCGTAATTAAAACTTTAAGTGAAGAAATTGGATTTAAAGGCAGGATTACGGGAGTAGAAATCGATTCTGAAGTACTGCAAATCGCCAATTCCTATTTTGGATTGGACAAAATCCCGAATTTAGAAATCATTGTTGATGATGCTTCTAAATATGTTTTAAAAGACAAAAACAAATACGGACTTATTATTGTTGATATTTTTCAGGATACTACAATGCCGGACTTTCTTTTTGAAGATTCTTTTCAGAAACAAATCTGTGAACTTTTAGACAAAAAGGGAATTATTCTTTTTAATACGATGTGTCTTACTGATAAAGACAGGCTGCGTAACAAAGAGTATCTGTCCAACATCAATTCGGAATTCTATACTTTACGAACTATCCCAAGAATTGAGCGTTATAACGAACTCATTATAATAGAAAAGAAATAATTGAGATTCCCAGCAAAAAATTCACTTTTAGATTTCTGTAATCTTACATTTGTATTCTATTTTGCCACTGATTGCACAGTTTTTTCCAGACTGTCCTCAGAAATCGTACATTCTGAAATCTGCTATCTTAGTCTTATCTGCCACAAATCATACAAATTAAACAGATTTTCATCTCCAAAATCTTATATCAGAAATCTAAAATCAATTTTTGCTTCGTCTTATTGTATGGTAACATGCTCATGAAGGTCTGACGAACAGGTTGCCCCATTTACACTAACCTTAACAGAAGCCGTAGCTGTATAGTTTCCTGGTTGCGAATATGTATGACTTACTTCAGTACCTGTAACTGTCTGTTGTGTTCCGTCACCAAAATCCCATTTAACAGTATTGTTCAGTGTATGGCTTCCTTCATAGGTAACGCTATAATTTACCTGCATTGGATTTTCACCGGATATAGAATGATGGGCATTTAAAAATATGGATTCACCAAGGCAATCGACTATACTTTTACCGTCATCCTTATCACAGGCAGCAAAAGTGAAAGCAAAAATGGCAATAAGAGACAGTCTTTTCATAATGTTACCGTTTAGTTTGATAACCCTAAGATAGGTAAATATTTTTAGTCTTTAAGTAAAAAGGCATTATCTTCTTTACTTTATTTCAGTACAAACTAAATGCAATTCCGCAAGTTGCAAGCTGAAATCTCACATCTGAAATCTGCAATCTTAATCCAAAATTTTGTTTTTGCCACTGATTACGCAGATTATACAGATTTTCTTCTCTTAACTACTTCTAAAATCTGCAATCTTAAATCCTAAACCAACTTCCTCGCCTTCTCCAAATCTTCAACCGTATCAATACCAATTCCTACATGAGTGGTTTCTACCATTTTTATTTTCTTGCCATATTCCAAATATCGGAGCTGTTCCAATTTTTCAGAAGCCTCCAGAGATTTCATCGGCAGGCTGTAAAAATCCATTAAAGCCGGTTTTCTAAACGCATAAATACCAATATGCTGGAAATAACGTACACCAGCATTTTCATCTCTCGGGTATGGGATAACCGAACGTGAGAAGTATAAGGCCAGACCACTTTGGTCAACAATTACTTTTACATTGTTTGGATTTGCAATTTCTTCCTTGTCTTTTATTTCACGCATCAGAGACGCCAGGTCAATCTGGCGGGCTTCATCATTTCTGAATACTTCTAAAAGTTTTTCAAGCGGTTCTTTATTAATAAAAGGTTCGTCGCCCTGCACGTTTACAACAATATCAACATCCAGGTCTTCAACAGCCTCAGCTATCCTATCACTTCCGGATTCATGTTCCTTTTTGCTCATGATGGCTTTACCTCCATTGGAAACAATTTCGTCAAAAATGAGTTGAGAATCGGTAGCAACAAAAACATCATCAAAAAGCTGTGTTGAAACGGCCGCTTCATAGGTTCTGGAAATTACTGTTTTCCCTCCCAAATCCTGCATCAGCTTGGCATGAAATCGGGTTGATGCGTAACGCGCCGGAATAACTGCTATTATTTTCATTTTAAATATTTTTGATTTATGATCTATGATTTTAGATTTTTGACTCTCAACTATAAACTAACGCCTATCCACTACCGACTATAGCCTATCCACTATTCTATAAAGTTTTCATCTTTAAAGCCAATTAAATACAATTTGTCTTTAGCTCTTGTAATTGCCGTGTATAACCAGCGGATGTAATCTCTGTCGATTCCGTTGGGCAAATAAGGCTGTTCTACAAATACGGTATTCCATTGTCCGCCCTGTGATTTGTGGCAGGTCATGGCATAGGAAAACTTCACCTGCAATGCATTGAAATATCTGTTTTCTTTTACTTTCTGGAATTTCCTGTAGGCTGTTCTTTCCTCTTCATAATCCAGCATTACTTCCTGATACAGTCGGTTTGATTCTTCATAGGTCAATGAAGCCGATTCGCTTGTCAATGTATCTAAAATCAAGACCGTTTCAAATGGTATCTGATTCGGATAATCAACCATTCTTATTTTTACGGTAGCAAAATTAAAGCCATACAATTCCTGCATCTTATAGATTTCCATAACTTCGACAATATCGCCATTGGCTATAAAATCGGTTTCTGTAGAATCCTTGAGCCAAAAATAATTATTTTTTACAACCATAAGGAAATCGCCCGTAGAAAGTTCACTCTCCTTATCCAGGATTCTAGTCCGGATTTGCTGGTTATAAGCATTGGCCCTTTTGTTGGAACGTACAATAAATGCGGTATCTTCCAATCCGTAATTGCTGTAGGCTGTGTGGATGGCATCCTGAATGTCATAACCGTCTGTTAGTCTGACAATATCTTTAAAATGCGTTACATCAAACTTGAAATCTTCAAAAAAGTCTTCCTCCAATTGTTCCCTCAGTTCAGTTGCATTGAACAATATTCCCGAATTTTCTTCCTGTCGCATTACTTCATCAAATTCGATGTGGGAAACTTCCATATCATAATTTCTATGTAGCAGATTAATATCCAGAGCCGGCGATATATCAAGATTTACCGGCGGTAACTGTGCCGTATCACCCAAAAGAATCATTTTACAGTTAACTCCGGAATACACATAATATATGAGATCATCTAACAGTGAACCATTTTCATACATACTGGTTTCATTACCCGAATCTGAAATCATAGACGATTCGTCAACGATAAAAATCGTATTTTTATGTTTGTTCTGCTGAGTAGTAAAGGTTACTCCTCCGCTTTTTGTTTTAGGATAATAGATTTTTTTGTGGATGGTATAGGCCGGTTTTTGGGAATAATTGGCAATAACCTTTGCGGCACGACCAGTTGGTGCCAAAAGCACATATTTTTTATTGATTTCTGTGAGGTTGTTGACCAAAGTCGAAATTACGGTTGTCTTTCCTGTTCCGGCATAACCTTTTAGTACAAAAATTTCATCCTGTTTGTCATTGGTCAGAAATTCAGCAATTTTCTGGAAGAAGATATCCTGTTTGACAGTAGGCTGGTACGGAAACTTCGACTTCAGGGTTTTGTAGAAAAATGCAGCATTCATGGTTTATTATTTGCTGTAAAGTTATAGATTTAGTAGAAGTTTTGCCCTATAAATATGAGGAGTATGCCACAAAAAATTGTAAGTTTGCGAACACCAGAAAAAATCAATGTCGGCTAACACAAACATAACAGAAAAAAAATACAGGAAACTTTCCATTCAGGTATCTTTGAATGGATTCCGATTTTGCTGTTTTGATACTTTGAATCAAACCGTTCTGTTTGTCAAGGAAGTCGATTTTAATGATTTTGAAAAATCTATTAAGGTAGAAGACCATTACTGGCAGGCTTTTGTAAACCATAAAGAACTTACGGCAACCTATGACGAAGTAGTTGTTCTCCACGAAAACAATCTTTCTTCTTTTGTGCCAAAAGCGATGTTTGATGAAAACTATTTAGGAAGTTATCTGCAATACAGTACCAAAGTTTTTGAATCTGATTTTTTTGCCTTTGACGTTCTTGAACCTTTTGATATGGTCAATACTTACATTCCGTATGTTAATTTCAATAATTATCTGCTGGACCAGTTTGATAGTTTTGATTACCTGCACGTAAACAGTATTTTAGTGCAGAAACTTCTTGAGAATTCAAAGAATGTTTCAGAAACACAGCTATTTGTTCATGTAGGGAAAGAACATTTCGAGATTGTCGTGATAGAAAACCAAAAGCTTTTGCTGTTTAATTCGTTTGAATACCAGACCAAAGAGGATTTTATCTACTATATCCTTTTTACAGCTGAGCAGCTAAAATTGAACCCTGAAACTTTTAAACTGCAATTGCTGGGCGAAATTTCAGAAGAGAGCGACCTGTTTAAGATTGCTTATCGTTATATCAGGAACATTTCATTGATGAATGTATTCCATACGCAAAAGCACAATGATTTTTCAACACTGGAAAACTTAAAATATTTTATATTATTCAACTCATAAATGAGAATTATATCCGGGAAATATAAAGGAAGGCGTATTTCGCCTCCAAAAGGCCTGCCGGTCCGTCCTACGACAGACATGAGCAAGGAAGCCCTGTTCAACGTATTGAACAATTATTTCAATTTCAACGGATTGAAAGTTTTAGACTTATTTGCCGGAACCGGTAACATTAGCTATGAGTTTGCTTCCCGTGGCTGTGAAACGATTACAAGTGTTGACGGTGATTTTGGCTGCGTAAAATTTATCAAACAAACAGCCGATGAATTTGGTTTTGGCATAGCGGGAATCAAAAGCGATGTGTTTAAGTTTGTTGAAAAGAGTAAAGCGGCTTATGATATTATTTTTGCCGACCCGCCTTATGACCTTGATCAGGCAACATTTGAAAAACTAGTCGAACTTATCTTTGCCAATGAACTTCTCGAAGAAGACGGCATGATGATTATCGAACACTCAAAATATACAAAGCTGGACCACATGATTAATTTTTCGTTCAAGAAAAGCTATGGTGGGTCTGTTTTTTCATTCTTTGAAATCAACAGCGGTGAAGATGAAGAATTAAAAAATGAAGCCGAAATTACAGAAGATGACGAAGGATAATCCGCAGACATAACCGTTTGTGATTTTTGATTGATGAATAATGCTGCGGAATTATTTTATCCTTCCTGAATTTTCGTTTACTTCTTTTTCTTTATAAATAGAGTCTTTTATTTTTCCTAAAGTATATCGGATTGCTATTGAAAATTCGCAATTATCTACAAAAAATATAGCGTTGGAACGTACTTTACTGACTTCAAAATTTTCTGTAAACGTTCTGTTCCTAAATACATTATTGTAATTAAGCGTACAGGAAAGGTTTTTAAAAAAAGTCTTTGAAGCCGCTAAATCCAATTGGAAATAAGAGTTTCTTTGAAAAACTCCTTCATTTCTGCTCGTGAGTCCCCAGCCCGTTAAGGAAAACTGCAATTCATTTTTTAATTTAAAAACATGATTGGAATAATAATAGGCATACGGTTTAGTATCTCCAATTACTGCAGAAGAATCTTCAATCTTATTTAAAATAAAACTGACAATGTTAGTCGAAGACCAGAAATTGCTGCTAAAAGGCAACATAAATTCCAGATTATATCCTGTTTCTTTTTCAAAATTTTGCGGTCTGTAAATCAATAAGTTCTGCGGTTCATTATATAAAAAACCATAGTTTATTACGTTACTATTTTCGTAGTAGCTCAACTTTACAGATTTGTCCCTATACTGCAAAGTAGCTACTATTTCACTCGTAATAGATGGATTTAAGTTGATATTGGTAGCGAAGGCAAAATACGGATTGATATAAGTAAGGCCCTGGCTTGTAGATGAATAATCCGGCCTGGAAATACTTCTTCCATAATTCAGGTTCAGCGTTTTTGTACTGTCAATAGGTATACTTAGCTGCGCTTTTGGAAATAAAGTAGTATAGTTCTTATCAACTGAAACCGGCTCTCCCTCATAACGTCCGAAGATTTTTGTGTTTTCTGCCCTGACACCTGCCATCCAGGAAATCTTCATAAGTGTTCCTGATAATTGAGCATAGGCCGCCGTATTTTTTTCTTTGAGTTGGTACTTTGAATTGGAAGCCAAATCCTGCTCAAAATTTTTAATATCTAAATCTGTATGGGCAATAGCTGAAGAATATTGGGCTCCTGTCTCCCACTTTATTTCATTTTTAAATTTCTTTTCAAAATCAATCCTTCCTGAAAAGACATTTACATTGAAACCATCCTGGGTCTGTTGGAAAGGCTCGTAGCTTGTTTCATTGTAATTGTTCAAAGCACTTGTAAACGATTCCGAATTGTAGTTAGAATACTGCAATCCTGCAAAAAGAGACGCTTCCCAACTGGTTATTTTTTTATTATAATTTAAAAATGAATTGATAAAATTTTCATATTCTTTACTTTTCCCTAAAGTCCGTATACGATTTTGTTCTTCTCCAATTTTGCTGTTTGTTTTGGTAGAAAAGTCAAAATCATCATTTTTGGAGGTTCCGTTTGCGGTAAATGAAAAATCTTCTTCTTCATTAATCTTATGATAGACACCCACGCCATAAACGTATTTATTTCTGTTCGTATAGCCTGCAACCCGGTAATCAGATTGGATATTGTTTGCCGGAATCTTATAGTCACTTCCGTTACTTTCCCAAGGATTTAACCTGTTGTAATTGAAGTTTGCCTTAAATTCTGTTTTACTTAATTTGAAGCTTGAATTCATTCCGAGATAATTATTGAATTTCTTTTTAAAAGCAGCAGTTTCTAAAAAAGTCAGTTGGTAACCTTCTTTTTTGTTTCTTTTTCTGGTAATCAATATGACAGACCTGCCTTCGGCTTCATATTTTGACGACGGATTATCAATGATTTCTATTGTTTTGATGTCCTCAACCGATAGCGCATTCAGGTCGTTCATTTCAACTTTCTGATTGTCTATATACACTAATGGCGTTCCTTTTCCTATAACCGTAATTTTTTCCCTATCCGGGCTTATTTGGATTTTGGGGAGCCTCGACAAAAGGTCTAAAGTATTGGAAACGGTTTTGTGAATTGAATTTGCGATATCAATCTTAACATTTCCGTTTTTATAAATAAATGTTTTCGTGTTTCCTTCAATGACAACTTCTTCCATTTGATTCAAGGTGTCGTTTTCTGTTTTCTGGGCAAAAGAAGGATAACTTGCCAATAGTACGGTCAGTACTACTAACCTAATTTTCATTATCAGAATTGTTTAGCCAGTTTAACCAATCTGCAGCGATTTTATCCCAATTATACACTTCATAATTAACAGTACCATCCTCATTGACAGGAAAATAATTATGCTCCAGATTCAGATAGCTTTTAAAAATGTAATTGTCTTTTTTTTCGCGGATGGCTTCAATTTGAAACAAGTCATTGAACGGACCTGACCAATCTTTGGTTCCATAAGAAACCAATACCGGAATCTTTAAGCCCATCAGGTTATCTTTTTGAGGTAATGAAAAACTGTAGGTCGTTTTATAGGTATCGCCATTCGTCAGACTTGTATCGTTAGAATGTGCAACGACCTTTTTCCAATGTTCTATCGTATTTTTTCCTTCATCTGTGAAATCCGTGTCAAAGCTTCTGCTCTGTGCCAAAATATTCATTATTCTTCCATAAGGATTGCCTCCTGAATAAATCAGGTGGGTGATTTTTTTATTGATAGAGGCCATTTTTGCAGCAATAGAACTACCTTCGGAATGTCCGGCTACAACCAGTTTTTTATTCTTTACCCAACGTTCTTTAGCCAGCTGCTTTACTATGAAGTTATTCCGAAACACATAATAATCCAGATAATTTCTTTCGGTATATCCTTTGGGCGGGATTTCCTTTTCTATGTCTTTCAAATACATATAGTCTTTCCCTAATTTATTGACATCAGAAATAATTGGTATGAATGGTTTTCCGACAATAACAATATGATAGGTTTCGAGAAAGGAATTCTCATCAAATGGTAGTGTACCGTAAAGCCCTTTTTCATCATATTTTACAACAGGTTGCGGCAGACTTCCCTGGCAAAAGAAGAAAACAGGTTTGGCTAACTTTTCTTCGCCTTTTTTAGAGATAACAATAATATCAACCGGGTCGTCCTGATATTTCATAGCAATATGTCTGTAGCCGAAATCTTCCGGGATTTTCTGTGAATAGGAATAGATTTTTGAAAACAGCAGCATAATTATAAATACTTGTTTGGTTTGCATTTTGCGATTTGAAATTGTTCATATATCGTATGTAGCAAAATTGGTTTAAAAACAGACTGCGAGAGTTAATGCTAGGTTAATGCTGGGTTAATGTCTTTTTTTTCAGAATAAATCGCTTATTTTTGGTTCTGCAATCTGTTAGTATGAAAAAGAAAATCAACCTATTAATAGGATTCTCGGCTCTGGTTCTGGTCGTGCTTTCGGCCATACAATACTATCTGGTCAAAACTACCTATGAGTATAAAGTCGAGCAGTTCCGTTCTGAAATCAAGGCAAAAATTGCAAAAATCACCAACGATTATAGTGATATCGATTCTACCATATTCAGCAAAAAAGACTTGTTGTATAAACAATTAGCAGAAAATTATTTGCGGGATAAAAGCACTCGTTTCCATATTAAAAATGCCCTGCTGCAAAATGAATTCAAAAGTGAACTTACCCGAAAATTGCAGGAAGAATTTGAAAATGAAATACCAAACCTGACTATAGATTTTGCGATTGTTTTAGACAAATTCGTGATTTATGACGCTACAAAAGAGGCCGACACTATATTCGCAGAAAAGCCTTTTATTGAAAATAAATTATACGGTGACCTGGCTTCTCTGGACGATGCTTTCCTGATTCGGAATTATGTGGGAACTACCAGCGGTTCATTCAAAAAACAGGAACTCAATTCCGATTATAAACTTCTGACGGAAGACACCTTATACGTATCCATTAAAAACTGGGAATATATCGTACTTAAAAGAATGGCACTCATTCTTATTTTTGCTGTTTTCTCCATACTCACACTAATCACCCTTTTCGTAATCGCTTTAAAAGCCCTGATTAAGCAAAAGAAAATCAGTGACATTAAGACTGACTTTATCAATAATATTACCCATGAGCTCAAAACACCGCTAACCACACTTTCTGTTTCTACAAAAATTCTGGAACGTAAAGAAATACGCGAAAATGAAGAAACCTATAACACGGTGTTGGGAACCATTATTCGCCAGAATAATCGTCTGCAAAATCTAATTGACCAGGTGATGACCAATTCCTTAGGCTATGAAGAAATTGAACTGCACAAAGAAAAAGTGCTGATGCCTGACTTTTTAAATTCAATTATCAACGATTTCCAGATTGCCTATCCCGATATTTTGATTGAAAAAATGCTCGATTCCAAAAAAATCAGTATTAACCTAGATAAGTTCCACCTGACCACCGCTATCACCAATGTTTTAGAAAATGCCGTAAAATATGGCTGTACAAACATTAAGGTAAAATCTTCGTTGGAGGAAGGTCAGTTTGCCATCAGCATTTCAGATGACGGAATTGGTATTTCGAAAAACAAACATTCCCTCCTGTTTGATAAATTTTACCGTGTAGAACAGGGCGACCTGCATGATGCCAAAGGATTGGGGTTAGGACTTTATTATGTAGACCAGATTATAAAAGCACATCAGGGAAGCATTCATGTTATTAGCGACCTTGGCAAAGGAGCTACTTTTGACCTTAGACTTCAGGTTTCCAACGGATAATTTATTTAAGCAGTGGCGATTACTATCAAAAAAGTACTTTTAGCAGAAGATGATTTTGATTTTGCAATGATTCTCAAGCAATATCTTGACCTTCATAATTTTCAGGTTTTTTGGGCCAAAGATGGCGAAGAAGCGTTGAACCTTTTCCAAAACGAAGAATTCAGTATCTGCATTTTTGATGTCATGATGCCTAAAATTGACGGATTCACACTGGCAGAAAAAATCATTAAAATTAATCCGGAAGTTCCTTTTGTTTTTCTCACAGCCCGAAAATTAAAAGACGATAAAATCAAAGGACTAAAATTAGGGGCCGACGATTATATTGCCAAACCTTTTGAAGCAGATGAACTGGTTCTCCGTTTAAATAATATAGTAAGAAGAAGTGAAAAGACATCTCTGCCTGTTTCAGAAGAAATCCGAATTGGTGATTATGTTTTTAATCCGCAGCGTCTGGAATTGAAAATCGGAGAAACTATTCAAAGAGTTACTGAAAAAGAAGGTTCCTTAATTTTTTTCCTTTACAAAAATAAAAACCAACTGTTGAAACGGGAAGAAATACTAAAAGCTGTTTGGGGAAATGATGATTTTTTTTCAGGTCGAAGTATGGATGTTTTTATCAGCCGTTTGAGAAAATACTTTGGAAATGACCCAAAAATCTCTATTGAAAGTATCCGTAATATCGGATTGGAGTTCAAACTCAAACAATAAAAAAGCAGACCTGTAAGCCGGGTTCTGTATTTCTTAAAAAGAAACCCTTATCATTTATCTAGATTCCGAATTACTCCGGAACTCAATCTACCTACCCTTCGGCAACGGACGAGCAGCCCTTAAAAGCCGATATACTTGGTATTTCACCACATAGAGTTTACCTGGTTTCACTACAGCATTACCTGTACATACTTTCTGTTGCACTTGTCCTCCCGGAATTGCTTCCGGTGACGGGCGTTACCCGCTATGTTGCTCTATGGTGCCCGGACTTTCCTCCCTCTTTTTCAAGACGGCGATAAGGCGGTCTGCGACTGCAAAACTAATGCAATTAATCGAGATTTCCATTAATCTGTAATCTTACCTTATAATCTTATAAACTCAATTAACATTCCGTTAGCAACTTCAGGGAAATTTATATTGTAAATTAGAAATACTAAAAACCAATTAAAAATATAAGTCATGGACCATCAAATGTATCATTATGCCACCGTATCCAAAGCTTTGGAAGAGTTGGCAGAAAAAGGATTCACAGTAGATTTTAATCTTGAAGCAGACCGTATTAAAGATTGTGGTGATTGCTTTGAAATTGTCCACATATACCGTTATGAAGGAGCTACCGACCCTGGAGACGAAGCAACCGTATACGGAATCAAATCGGACAAAGGTGAAAAAGGAGTCTATGTTTCCGGAGACCTGTCTTTTTCAGAAGACGAAGCAGCCCAAACTTTACATGAACTCGTAATTAAAGGCAGACAGCCTTCTGAATAAAGCATGAACCGATTAGAGGCAAAACTTCAAAAAATTGGCAGTAATCCAAAAGTAACAGCCCAGTCTGTAGGATTGAGATATGCTCCTCAAATGCATAAAGGCTATTACAGAATAAAAGGCAAAGACAATGCTTTTGTCTACAAGGATGAAAACAATACGATAATTAAAGATAAGTCTGTAATCGAAAGAATAAAAAAGCTGGTCATACCACCGGCTTGGGAGAATGTTTGGATTTCTCCTTATGAAAATGGGCATTTGCAAGTCACCGGAATTGATGCCAGAGGAAGAAAACAATACCGTTATCATCCGAATTGGAATAAAATCCGGAATCAATCTAAGTTTTACAGATTGAGACGGTTTGCAAATGCCCTTCCAATGATACGGAAACAAATCGAAAAAGATTTGAATCGTAAAGGACTTCCTTATGAAAAAGTAGTCGCGTTGGTTGTTAAACTAATCGAACTGACCCATATTCGTGTTGGAAATGATGCCTATAAAAAATTATATGGCTCTTTTGGATTAACAACATTGCGGGACAAACATGTGAAGTTTTCTAATTCATCCGTCTATTTTGAGTTTAAAGGCAAAAAAGGGGTGTCGCATAAAATAAGTCTGCAAAGTCGCAAGTTGGCCAATCTGGTCAAAAAATGCAAAGAAATTCCGGGACAGGAACTTTTCCAGTATTATGATGATGAAGGAAAACACCACTCCATTGGCTCGGCAGACATTAATAATTATCTCAAAGAAATTACACACGAAGATTTTACGGCAAAAGATTTCAGGGTATGGGCAGGAAGCGTGCACGCTCTGTTTACTTTTCAGGAAATAGGCCAGTTTATTACGGTTACGGAATGCAAAAGAAATATCGTTTCGGTTATTGATGATGTGGCCAAAAAGTTGGGAAATACCAGAGCTGTCTGTAAAAAGTACTATGTGCATCCTACCGTCATCGCCTCTTATGAAAAAGGCTCTATCTGGAATTATAAGGTAAAAGCTAATATTAAAAACAATAAACTGAACCCCGAAGAAGAAGCATTGGTCAGACTCTTGAAAAAAGAAACTATTGCTGAAGTTTTAGGATAAATTAAAAATTGTCATGAAAAAAACAATCTGGCTTTTTATGGGAATCGGTTTTATTTCCTGTTCCGACAAAAAAGCAAAAACTATTGAAACCACTCCTGTTTCAGATACGATTGCTGAAACTATTTTGGTTAAAACTACTGATAAAAAACAGCTTATCATTCCGGGAAAAAGCATAGGACTTACCCATTTGGGACAAAATGCAGAAACACTCGCTGCTTTAGGACGACCTGATTTTTCTGATGCAGCTATGGGAAAAGCCTGGAGTACCTGGTATTCCAAAGACGATAAGAAAAACGAGTTGAATATTTATACAACTTATAAAAATTCTGAAATGACCGAAAAAGTAATCCGGCTTATCCGTATTACTTCTCCGGAATTTAAAACGGAAGAAGGAATTTCAACGGGAAGTTCTATAAATACAATCCGAAACAGTTATCCAAAATTAGTATTATGTGGAAAATACAAAGATGCAGAAGGCACCGTTGAAATATATGATGCTGTAGATTTGGGAATTGCATTTGAAATCAGAAAAGAAAACTGTATCAGTATTATCATCCATGAAACCGGCAAAAAAGTAACTGACGAATACATTACTTTCCATCCCGATATGGAACGCTTTTAAGTATAGAAAAACTAATTTTAAAACTTTTCAACAGTATTTTTTAATCTTTAAATTTAGACCTATATTTGTCGTCCAGTCAAATTTCTATGGAACATTTCGTTGTATCAGCCCGCAAATACCGTCCGCAAACATTTAAAGATGTTGTGGGTCAGCAGACTATTACAAATACCTTGTTGAATGCTATAGAAAACAACCACCTTGCACAGGCTTTGCTTTTTACCGGACCACGTGGTGTTGGTAAGACAACTTGTGCCAGAATCCTGGCCCGTAAAATAAACCAGGAAGGTTATGACGACCCAACCGAAGATTTTGCTTTCAACGTTTTTGAGCTGGATGCCGCATCCAACAACTCGGTTGACGATATCCGAAATCTGATTGACCAGGTACGTATTCCACCACAAACAGGCCAATACAAAGTTTATATCATTGACGAGGTGCACATGCTTTCGCAGGCTGCTTTCAATGCGTTTTTAAAAACCCTGGAAGAACCGCCAAAACATGCCATTTTTATATTAGCAACTACAGAAAAGCATAAAATAATTCCAACGATATTATCACGTTGCCAGATATTCGATTTCAAAAGAATTACGGTAAAAGACGCCAAAAACCATCTGGCAGATGTAGCCAATAGCGAAGGAATTACTTTTGAAGATGATGCTTTGCACATTATTGCCCAAAAAGCCGATGGTGCAATGCGTGATGCCTTGTCTATTTTTGACAGGGTCGTCAGTTTTTCAGGAAACAACCTTACCCGATTGGCAGTAACCGAAAACCTGAATGTACTCGATTATGAGACTTATATCAACATGACCGACTTGATTTTGGAAAACAAAATCCCGGAACTGCTGATTGCTTATAATGAAATTCTATCCAAAGGTTTTGACGGACATCATTTTATTGCCGGACTTGCTTCCCATTTCAGGGATTTGCTGGTTTCAAAAACCCCTAGCACTTTGGCTTTGCTCGAAGCCGGAGAACAAGCACAGAAAATGTACGGATTGCAAGCCCAAAAAGCTTCACAGGATTTTCTTTTAAAAGGAATTGACCTGGCAAATGACTGTGATTTAAAATTCAAATCCAGCCAAAACCAACGTCTTCTTGTTGAACTTTGCTTAATGCAATTGGCCTCTATCACTTTTGATGGAGAAAAAAAAAAGTTGACGGATATATAATCCCACCGAATCACTTTTACGGAAGAGTACTCGAAATTCCTGTTAAATCACCGGAAATCATTGAAGTAGGAACGGCTCCAATTGTAGCTGAACCCATTCCTATAATAGAAAAACAGCCCGAAAAAGAAAATGTTACCCCTAAAACTGAAATTACGACAAATGACATCAGCGTGGCGCAAGTTAATCGTTTGTCCCTTAAAAGTGTCCTGGGCATACGTGAATTGGAAAAAGCCAGCAACGCTATAGTAAGACATGAGGCTGAATTGCCTAAAGAACCTTTTACAGAAACTGACATGCTGTTGCAATGGAACAAATATGCTCAGCGTTTGGGCGATAAAGGATATAAAATTCTGGAAGCGCTTTTATTAATTAATGACCCTAAATTAAAAGGAACTACCATTTATCATGAGCTTCCTAACGAAGGTTCAAAAATTGAATTTGAATCTGAAAAGCATGACCTTTTAGGGCATTTGCGTGGGAAACTCCATAATTACGATATCCAAATCGAGGTTGTTGTCAACGAAACCGTTGAGAATAAGTTTGCCTTTACACCTCAGGACAAATACAACAGGCTCAATGAAATTAATCCGAGCCTGGATATTTTGCGAAAAACGTTCGACCTTGATATTTAGGATTTTTGATTTAAGATTTTTGAATTTCGCTCTTAAATCCTAATTCTGATATCTTAAATCTAAAATCTTCCTTCTTAAATCTTATTATAATACATCGCCTTAACAATACCGTCTGAAAGCCCTATTTTTGGCACATAGATATTGCGGGCACCACTCCATTTCATTGCATTAAGATATACTTTGAGCGCGGGTATAATTACATCCGCACGGTCTGCATTGAGCCCCAGTTCGGCTATTCTTTGCTCATAGGAAAGTCCGTTGAGAAAAGAAAACTGAGAATTCAGATACATATACGACAAAGGCTTTTCCTGTAATTTTCCTGACATTTTAAAAACCTTATTAATATTTCCGCCGGAACCAATCATGTTGATGTGTTCGTAATCTTCCGTCACATGTTTAATCCATTTCTCAATTTCCTGCCATACGATGTCATTAACCATATTATTCAGCAAACGTACGGTTCCAATCTTAAATGATTTGGAGGCGACTATCTTGCCTTCTGTAAAAAGAGAAAATTCAGTACTGCCTCCGCCAACATCTACATAAAGATAGGTTTGGTCGGTTTTCAGCAAATGGTGCAGGTCTGAAGAAGCAATTATAGCCGCTTCTTTCTTTCCGTCAATAATTTCAATTTTTACATCTGCCTTTTTCTTAATCAGGTCTACGACTTCCTTGCCATTGTATGCCTCACGCATAGCAGAAGTTGCGCATGCCATATATTTTTCTACTTTATGCACTTTCATCAAAAGTTTGAATGCCTTCATGGCATCCACCATCCTTTCGATATTTTCTTCCGTAATTTCTCCTACGGTAAAAGCATCCTGACCCAGACGAATCGGGACACGCACCAGGGAACTTTTGCTAAATTGGGTTTCTTTTCCTTTTTGTTCAACAATATTGGCAATCAGCAGGCGCATCGCATTGGAGCCAATATCTATCGCCGCATATTTTCTTATCGTAATCATAAATTATTTATTCTATCATTTTAATAAAGCCGGAAACAATACCATTTCTGACCGTGAACAGATGTACAAACTAATTAAGGTTTTCTGCAATTACTTCCAGTTTGTTTCTGTAATAATTATAGGTTTCTAACTGTGCCCTGAAGACAGGAGCATCTTTGCGAACCCTGTACAAATTGTCTAATTTTTCAGAATGCAGCCTTGCTTTTACATTTCCTTTCCAGCCTATATTGAAGGTATCTATCAATTCCTGTTTTATGCTCTCATCATAAATAGGACAGGTAACTTCAACCCTTTCATCAAGATTTCGGGTCATAAAATCGGCTGATGAGATGTACACTTCCGGATCGCCATCATTATTAAAAATATAAACACGGGAATGCTCCAAATAATTATCGACAATACTGATGGCTTCTATATTATCGCTCATTCCCGGAACACCCGGAATCAGGGAACAAATTCCTCTCACAATCAGCCTTATTTTTACTCCTGCCCTGCTTGCATCATACAGTTTATCAATCATACCATAATCTGAAAGGCTATTCATTTTCAAACTGATATGAGCTTCTTTTCCTTCTTGAGCATTGGCAATTTCCCTATCAATCAGTTTTTCAAAACGTGTTCTTGTGTAATGGGGTGAAACGATAAGGTGTTTATATCGGTGTACGCGGTAATTGATATCAAAGAAATCAAAAATCTTTGCGACATCTTTTAATATTTTAGAATGGCTCGTAAACAAGGTCACATCAGTATAAACCTTAGCTGTTGATTCGTTAAAATTCCCGGTCGAAATTAGTCCGTAGCGTTTTACCTTTCCTTCTTCAACACGTTCAATCACACATATCTTACTGTGAACTTTCAGCCCTTTTATTCCAAAAATCAATTCAATTCCTTCAGTCTGCATCTGTTCTGCATACGAAATGTTGCTGGCTTCATCAAAACGGGCCTGCAATTCGATTTGTACAGTTACTTTCTTGCCATTTTTTGCTGCATTAATCAAGGAACTGATAATCTGGGAATTTTTAGCCAGACGGTACAAAGTAATCTTTATCGAAATTACTTTTGGATCCAGTGCTGCTTCACGTAAAAATTTAATCAGGTAAGAAAACGATTGGTAAGGCGCATTGACCAGATAATCTTTTTTGGCAATCTTTTCAAGCATGCTCCCTTCCAGACTTAATCCGTCAACCGGCAAAGGAACATTAGACTGGTATAAAAGATCTTGTCTCCCAAGATTAGGAAAATCCATATAATCCCGTCGGTTATGGTATCTTCCTCCAGGAATAATACTATCTGTCGAGTCGATTCCCATTTTATTCAGGAAAAATTTCAGCGTATCTTTTTCTATAGACTGGTCATATACAAAACGCACCGGTTCCCCTATCCTGCGATCTTTTACACTGGTGGAAATTTTTTCCATCAAACTTTTGCTCTGATCACTATCAATATCCAGCTGTGCATCTCTCGTTATTTTTATCATGTGTGCTGATATGCTCTCATAGTCAAAAATATTGAATATACTGCCCAGGTTATATCTTATAACATCATCCAACAATATGATATATTGCTTATCATTGCTTGATGGTAATACAACAAACCGGTTTATGGTTTTTGGAATTTCAATAACCGCATAGCGTACGTCCTTTTTTGGTTTTTTGATTTTTAATACCGTATCCTTGACAACTATTTTGGTTGTTGATTTGGGTTTGGTCATAACCAATTTAACAGCCAGATATCCGGATGTATCCTTTAAAACAGGAAATTCGGCAAGATCATTCAAAATAATCGTTACCAGAGCCGGACTGACTTTCTGTATGAAAAAGTCTTTTATAAAATTTTCCTGTTCACGGGAAATTTCGGTCTCGTTAATGATAAAAATATTCTCGTTTTCGAGCTCACTTTCAATATTGCTCAGGATCCTTAAACTTTCCGATTGTTGCTGAATTACGATTTCTGTTATATCCTTGACCAATTGCTGCGAACTGATGCCTCCCAAAAGTTTTTCACCTGAAACACCTGCATGGCTCAATCTGCGGATAGCTGCAAATCGGACACGGAAAAATTCATCAAGATTATTGGAAAAAATTCCTAAAAATCGGAGTCTGTCTAATAGTGGTACATTTTTATCGGCGGCTTCTTGAAGAACTCTCGCATTAAAAGCAAGCCAGCTTTTTTCACGATCAATATAACGGTAATCAGTTGGTGGAATCATATTTTTTTAAATCTCTAGGAAAAATCACTTGTTGCGTTTTGCCCTTATCGATCGATTGCCAGTCATTGCTTTGAAAATTAATAGAAACAAATCCGGTTGTAGGAACATTATCGATAAAAACGTTCCCAAATTTATTAACAAAATTTGTTATAGCATCATTATGTCCGAAAAGAATAACGTTGTCATAATCATTATTACATGATTTTATAATTTTCTCCAGCTGACGGTCATCGAAAGTATACAGTTCGTCCTTAAAAATAATGCTTTCAATCGGACATGAAAGATTTTGGGCAAAAATAATAGCCGTTTCTGAAGCTCTTTTTGCTGTGCTGCTTAGTATAGTAAAAGTTTTAGGAAGGTGTTTTCCTATTTCCATCGAAACCAAATGGGCATCCTGCATTCCTCTACTGGCTAAAGGACGATCTTTATCCAGAAGTGGGGCATTCCAGCTTGATTTCCCATGTCGTATTAATATCAAATTTTTCATAAATGATAATTTAAAAAACTAGTTAGACTTCAAAAAACACCACTATTTATAAGAACAAATTACAAAAAAAAGTTTACTTCACAGACATTTTAAGCACTTTTATCGAAAAAACTACCGATTTCGATTAGTTAAATATTTATTAACATAAATTCGCTATAGAAAAGTCAATTAATATAAACTTTAGACTACCATCAGTTGCAAATTTTAGATAGCAAAACTTAATACCACCTTTTGAAGTTTTCTATCAGTCAGGTTGCAAAATTTCCCTTTTAACAAATACTCTGTATCCAAAAATACTTGGACTGTCATTCTATGCTTTTATTTTAACGATAAATCAATAAAGAAACCAGAAAACTGACAATAATTAAAAAATCGAATTGAATAACCAGAGAATTATGTAAAAAAGATACTTTAACGACTATTTATGCTATTCACGGATAAAATTATTTATCTAAAAAACTAGATGTTAGTTTTATCCCGAAAAGTAATTCGAATGTTCTTATTTCTATCAAAATAAGATCTATGCTTTTTAAAAAACTTTACCCAAAAAATACGTACATGAAAAATTTTACGCTGCGTGAGGAAATAAAAGTTCCACAAGCTTTTATCACCGAAAAGAAAAATGGCTGCCTAAAAAAACAAGTCCGATTTAATAACAAAATAGTTCTTAGTAGATTATTTCTCCTAGGCTTGTTAATTTTAGTTGCGATACCTTCGTTTGCACAGCAAAAAGAACTTCCAGTATCCGGCAGGGCTACAAAGCCTAATATTCCCTATGCTCCTAAAGTAAAAGAGAATAAGGGCGGACTGGAATATCAAACCATGGCTGTTGCCGGATCAATTTCGGTAGCAGAAAATGCTACATACAATGCTTATACACCAGAACAATTGGTGAAAAACCTTTTTGTTACGGGTTGCTTATCGGCAAGCAATGTTAGATTTGGTTATTATTCAAGAAATAACAATACTTACACGTGGCAAAACCATACATGGTCATCAACACCTGGAAATCGCCAATTAGCTTATTTCAATAAAGCAACTTCTACTTTTCCTATTGAAGAAGGATTATTGCTTACGACCGGAAAAGCTTCATCTGCGATGGGACCAAACAATACGGGAGGAAGCACGGACGAAATGGTAAGTGCTGCCAATGATCCTGATTTGGCAAGCATTACAGGGAGAAGAATTTACGATGCTGCGACTTTGGAATTTGATTTCGTACCAGCAGGTAATACTTTAGAATTTAAATATGTCTTTTCTTCAGAAGAATATTTGGAATATTGTGAAACCGGATATAATGATGCCTTTGGTTTTTTCTTAAGCGGTCCTGGAATTTCAGGTCCTTACAGAAATAATGCTATCAATTTGGCATTACTTCCTAGTAGTACAACTCCAATCTCTATCAATACAATCCACGCGGCAGGAACAAACGTTGATGGTGTTAATTTCCCTGCAGTAAACGGACAATATTATCAAAATAATGCAGCTGGATCAACTACTACACAATTTGATGGAAATACCGTTATCTTAACTGCTACCTATCCTGTTACACCTTGCTCCACCTACAGAATCAAATTGAGTATTGGTGATGCAAGTGACCAGAAATGGGATTCCGGAGTTTTTCTGGGAGCCCGAAGCTTCAACTCCGAAAATATTGTTCTTACGAACTATGGAAATATGATTGAAAACCAGAACAATATTTTTGAAGGATGTAATAATAAATTCAGAGTACAAAGAACTGGCAGTGATATTTCACAGCCATTAGTTGTGAATCTGCTTTTGTCAGGAACTTTTACCAATGGAGTCGACATTCAGACAACTGGCGGACAGCCATTTCCAACACAGGTAACAATTCCGGCTAACCAAACTTATATCGACATACCTTATACTACAGTAGCTGATGCTATTTCAGACAATAGTGAAACTTTTATTGTAAGGACAATAACAAGCTGTCCTTGTTCCAGTGACGTAGTATATGTAACGCAAACGATGACCATCTACGAAACGGCTGTTCTTAATTCTATCAATGCTACTAATGCACAGTGTAACGGACAAAACAATGGAACATTGACCGTAAACGTTTCAGGTGGTTCAGGAAGCTACTTATATTCTATTGATAATGGTGCAAATTGGCAAAGTATCAATACTTTTTCAAACCTGTCACCAGGAAATTATACTGTAGTTGTAAAAGACCCTGGAAGTTGTAAACCAAATCTTAGTGGTACTGCTACTATTGGAAACCCTACTCCTATTGTTGCAAATGCTGGACCTGATGTTACTATCTGTCCGGGAGGAAATACGCAACTAAGCGGTAGCGGTGGTGTTATTTACAGCTGGAGTCCGTCAACAGGATTAAATTTCAATAATATTGCGAATCCTATTGCTTCTCCAACAACAACTACTACCTACACACTGACAGTAACCAATGCTAACGGGCAATGTGCATCAACAGATCAGGTAGTTGTTAATGTTGATTCAGCGCCTGTAGCGCCAACTGCTGCAAGCGTAAACAATAATAATATCTGTTCAAATGCAGGTGGAAATATTGTTTTATCTGCTACAGGAGGATCAGGCACTACCTTAAAATGGTATACTTCAAGTTGTGGCGGAACACCAATCGGAACAGGAAATAACCTTTCAGTTGAAGCTCCAACTCAAACAACTACCTATTATGTACGTTGGGAAAACAGCTGTGGAAATTCAACATGTGCTCAAGTGACTGTGACTGTAAAACCTACTGTTACCTTGACTGGTCCGGCTAATGCCAGTATTCAGGGATGTAACCAAAGTAGTATTACTCCTTTGACTTATAGCGAAACACCTGTCTCAATTACATTGGCACAATTCCAAAGTGCAGGAGGAACAACTTCAAATGCATCTCTGGCACATACAATAACTTATAAAGACACTAAAACAGGTAGTTGTCCTACGGTTGTCACCAGAGTATTTACAGTTGCAACAGACTGTACAACTGCAAATTTTACTCAGACAATCACAATAAACGACACCACTGCTCCAACATTTAACGGAACATTGCCATCAAACATCATAGCCGCTTGTGGAAACATCCCGGCTGCGGCTGCGCTTACCGCAACCGATACCTGCGGAAG
>NZ_MKVG01000003.1:87318-112108 GCF_001899155.1 Flavobacterium sp. 38-13 | reverse complement strand
CTTTTTTTTGATATTTTCTTAACCAAAAAGCTAACTCCCTGCGAAACACTACTTTGAGTTGAAACTTTTTTTTGACCCTCGCCACCAATCCTTAACAAAACCTTATTCAACCATTACTTTCGCCCCTTAATCACAAAAAACATATCGCACCTATTATATATACGTATATATATATTGTATGTATTTTGAGAAACTTCTATATTTGCGGACATAAATTTTATACGATGATAAAGATTACGTTACCCGATGGGTCAGTTAAGGAGTTTGCACAAGGTGTAACTCCGATGGATGTTGCGAAAAGCATTAGTGAAGGATTAGCCAGAAATGTTATTTCTGCTTCTTTTAACGGAACTACTGTTGAAACGACGACATCACTAACGACGGACGGGTCACTCATATTATATACATGGAATGACATAGAAGGTAAAAAAGCGTTCTGGCATTCTACATCCCACGTTATGGCTCAAGCCTTAGAGGAGTTATTCCCTGGAATCAAACTAACTTTAGGACCGGCTATTGATAACGGGTTTTATTATGATGTAGATTTTGGGGACCAAAAGATTACCGATGCTGATTTTAAAAGAATCGAGGATCGTGTTCTTGAAATTTCCCGCGAAAAGCACGAATTCAAAATGCGTTCTGTTTCAAAAGCAGAAGCATTGGCTATATATAAGGACAACGAATACAAGACTGAATTAATCCAGAATCTTGAAGACGGAACAATTACATTCTGCGACCATGCTAATTTCAGCGATTTATGCCGAGGTGGACATATTCCAAATACAGGAATCATCAAGGCCATGAAAATCATGAGCATTGCCGGTGCTTATTGGAGAGGAGACGAGAAAAATAAGCAATTGACCCGCGTTTATGGAATTTCATTCCCTAAACAGAAAGACCTGACTGATTATCTTGAATTGTTAGAAGAGGCCAAAAGACGTGACCATAGAAAACTAGGAAAGGAATTGGAATTGTTTGCTTTTTCACAAAAAGTGGGACAAGGTCTTCCATTGTGGCTACCAAAAGGCGCTGCTTTGAGAGACCGTTTGGAACAGTTCCTAAAAAAGGCACAAAAGAAAGCGGGTTACGAACAAGTAGTAACACCACATATCGGACAAAAAGAATTGTATGTAACTTCAGGCCACTATGAAAAGTATGGCGCTGATAGTTTCCAGCCAATCCACACCCCTGCTGAAGGCGAGGAATTTTTATTAAAACCGATGAACTGCCCTCACCACTGCGAAATCTTCAATGCAAGACCCTGGTCATACAAAGATTTACCTAAGCGTTATGCAGAATTTGGTACAGTATATAGATATGAGCAGTCGGGTGAGCTTCACGGCTTGACCCGTGTTCGCGGGTTTACTCAAGATGATGCGCATATTTTCTGTACTCCGGAGCAATTGGATGAAGAGTTCAAAAAAGTAATCGACCTGGTACTTTATGTATTTGGTTCTTTAGGATTCGAAAACTTTACCGCTCAGATTTCCTTAAGAGACAAGGAGAACAGGTCTAAATATATAGGTACGGAAGAAAACTGGGAAAAGGCAGAAAACGCGATTATCAATGCAGCAAGAGACAAAGGGTTGAATACTGTTGTTGAATATGGCGAAGCGGCTTTCTACGGTCCTAAACTGGATTTCATGGTAAAAGATGCCTTGGGAAGACAGTGGCAGTTAGGAACCATCCAGGTAGACTATAATCTTCCGGAGCGTTTTGACCTGACTTACAAAGGTTCTGACAACGAATTGCACCGTCCTGTAATGATTCACAGAGCACCATTCGGATCGATGGAGCGATTCATTGCTATTTTGCTGGAACATACAGCTGGAAATTTCCCGATTTGGCTAATGCCGGAACAGGCTATTATATTGTCTTTGAGCGAGAAATATGAAAATTATGCGAAAAAAGTTTTAGATTTGCTAGAAAATCACGAAATTCGCGCCCTAATTGATAATAGAAACGAAACAATAGGCAAAAAAATCAGGGAGGCTGAAGTACAGAAATACCCATTTATGCTGATTGTAGGCGAAGAAGAAGAGAAAAACGGAACCGTTTCTGTACGTCGTCACGGACAGGAAGGTAAAGGAAATATCAGCGTTACAATTGAAGAATTTGCCGCTATTGTCGATGAAGAAATAAAAAAGACATTAAAAACATTTGGAGTTTAACTTAAAATTTTAGAGCCATAGCAATAAGAAACAACAGAGGTCAACAACCTCGAGTAGAAAAGAAAGATGCACACAGAATCAACAACCTGATTCGTGTCCCGGAAGTACGCCTTGTAGGAGACAACGTAGAGCCGAAAGTTTATAAGACTTCTGAGGCACTAAGGATGGCAGAAGAGCAGGAACTTGACCTGGTTGAGATTTCTCCGAATGCAGAACCTCCGGTTTGTAAAATCATGGATTATAAGAAATTCCTTTACATGCAAAAAAAGCGCGAAAAGGAATTGAAAGCAAAATCTACTCAAATTACAGTAAAGGAAATTCGTTTCGGTCCGCAAACAGATGAGCACGATTACGAATTCAAAAGAAAGAATGCTGAGAAGTTCCTTAAAGAGGGTTCTAAGCTAAAAGCTTTTGTTTTCTTCAAGGGTCGTTCGATTATCTATAAAGACCAAGGACAAATTCTTTTATTGCGTTTGGCTCAGGATTTAGAGGAATTCGGAAAAGTAGAGGCTTTGCCAATTTTAGAAGGAAAGAGAATGATTATGTTCATTGCTCCTAAGAAAAAGAAATAAGTCAAAAAGTTAAAAGTCACAAAGAAATAAGTCATAAAGGAAAAAGTAGTAAAGTCGGATATTCAATATTAGCTTATCAACTTTAAGACTTTCAAACCTTAATACTTTGCAACTTTAGACTAAAGAATAAGTAAGTAAGACAATTCAAATACACTAGGAAAAGATGCCTAAAATGAAAACTAAATCTAGCGCCAAAAAACGTTTCAAAGTTACTGGTTCTGGAAAAATCAAAAGAAAGCACGCTTTCAAAAGTCACATTTTGACTAAGAAATCTAAAAAGCGTAAACTAGCGTTAACTCACTCTGCATTGGTTCACCAATCTGACGTGAAAAGCGTTAAAGAACAATTAAGAATTATCTAATACGTCGAAGGTTAGAAAGTCTTAAAGTCATTGACCTTAGATTTTACAACATTTGACTATAAATATTCTTTAGGTTAAAACAATTAAATAACCTTGGAGTACGGCTTATAAGATCCTTTGATTAAATTCAGGACGCCTGCTACAAAAAAACATTAAAATTATGCCAAGATCAGTAAATTCAGTTGCTAAAAGAGCAAGAAGAAAAAAGATAATGAAGCAAGCCAAAGGTTTCTTTGGCAGACGTAAAAACGTTTGGACAGTTGCGAAAAACGCGGTTGAGAAAGCAATGGCTTATGCTTACCGCGACAGAAAACAGAATAAGAGAAATTTCCGCGCTTTGTGGATTCAACGTATCAACGCTGGAGCCAGATTGGAAGGAATGTCTTATTCTCAATTCATGGGTAAAGTAAAAGCTAACGGAATCGAATTGAACAGAAAAGTTCTTGCAGATTTGGCTATGAACCACCCTGAAGCTTTCAAAGCTATACTTAACAAAGTAAAATAAACGTTTTATAAATCTATTTGTCTTACTTACTTATAAAGAAACCATCTCGAAAGAGGTGGTTTTTTTGTTATTGCTATATTTGCCTTATGAATCCTTTACTTCAACATATACGAAAGTTTATTGCTTTAGACGATCGGGAAGCGGAAACCGTACTATCGTATTTTGAAACCGAAAGTTTCAGGAAGAAGCAGATTATGTTGGAAGAAGGGCAAATCTGCAACAAACAATATTTCATCACAAAAGGATGCGTGCGCTTTTATATCAACAACCGTAAAGGTGTTGAACAGACCTTGCAATTTGGAATTGAGAATTGGTGGATTGCTGATTATTTGAGTTTCCAGGAACAAATTCCTTCTCATTTTTACATACAGGCCATAGAACCCATTGAGACACTTTCTATAGATCGCAAATCGTTTGAAGCTTTATTACTGGAATTACCTAAACTCGAAAGATACTTCCGGTTAATCATTCAAAAATCATTTGGCGCTTCGCAAACCCGAATCAAATATCTCTTTACGATGTCTGCCGAAGAACGCTACCATCACATGAATTCAAGATTTCCTGAATTTATACAGCGCGTTCCACAATATATGCTTGCCTCCTATCTTGATTTTTCTCCTGAATTTCTGAGTAAAATCAGAGCCGGCAAAGTCTAATCTGTTTTCTTGAAGTACTTCAAGTTTTTTCCAATCCATCTTACGGAACTTTGTTGTGAACTTTAAAACACATCAAAATGGAAACCAGAGTAAATATTTTAAAAACGGCTCCTGAGGCCTATAAAGCAATGATGGGGTTAGAGAAATTCCTTGCTTCTACTTCATTAACCCCAATCCACAAAGAACTCATCAAAATCCGCGCTTCGCAAATTAACGGTTGTGCCTACTGTATTAATATGCATACGAGAGACGCCCGCAAAATGGGTGAAACCGAGCAAAGAATCTATCTGTTGAATGCCTGGAGAGAAACCCAACTCTATACAGAAGAAGAGCAGGCAATTTTAGCCATGACCGAAGAGATTACCCTAATCCAGAATCACTTGTCAAAAGCTACCTACGACAATGCCCGAAGATTATTTGACGAAGAATATATTGCTGCTATTATTATGATGATTACGACAATCAATGCGTGGAACCGCATCGCAATTTCTACAGAAATGGCATTAGACTAAATGAAAAAAGCCCGGCAATTGCCGGGCTTTTTTATAGTTTCTATTGAAAAACTTCTTCTGTAGTTCCATCGTAACTGGCAAACACCATACTCGGATGTGAATCCTGATGGCAGATTGTTCCATCTTTATCAATGGCAATTGCACCGGCAAAACCGTCAAAAGGTTTCAGTTCCTTAAATGTTTTTTCAAAGGCCTGTTTTAAAGAAAATCCATCGGTTACACGGGTTACGATTTTAGCTGCGACTGCTCCGCTTACAATATCTTCGCCAACACCGGTCAGGCTTACACCACAAAATTCATTGGCATAATTTCCTGCAACGGTAGCCGAATCCGATATCCTTCCCGGCATTTCAAAGCCTTTGCCTCCGGTTGATGTCGCAACAGCTATTTTTCCTTCACCGTCTAAAGCAACACAGCCAACAGTTCCGGTTCCGGTAGCTTTTACTTTTGCCTCATACTCTGTCCTTCTTTGAGGAATTTCTGTAGAAAACACTTCAAAACCATGCTTTCGGGCAAAGTTTGTTGCGCCACTCCCACCCAAAACCTTATCGTCATAATTCTGCAAAATCCGGGCAACCTGGATTGGATTCTTTACTTCCTCAATATTAATGACTCCGCTCATCTTGTGTGTTGAACCATCCATTAAAGAGGCGCTCATCCTGATTTTCCCATCACTTTGGATCTGGGAACCTATTCCGGCATTGAACAGTTCATCATCTTCCAGAAGAGAAACCGCATACACCACTGTTTCTAAAGCAGAATGCGTCTTTAGAAATTCATACGAATCTTTTACGATACGCAACAAAGCATTTTGCTTGGCTACTTTGGTTTCCTGGCTGGTGGATGACTCCGAAAAGAATCCTCCGTGGATTATAATTTTCATTCCTAAACGTATTGAGAGGATTGGATGTGCATTTTATTCGTTTTGAGGTCGTAGGTATCATATTTGCTCATCACGTGTACAATCAGGTTGTTGATTGAGATTGGCTGTCCGAGTTCAACCTGCGTAAGATTGGTATCTTTTATTTGATGTCCGTCAACCAGAATAACCAATCCTGAACCTATAGCTTCCATTTTGTCATCTATAATCAGCAGTCCTGTATCTTCTCCCAATCCTACTCCCAGCACTTTAGGATTTCCTACAACTGCCTGAAACAGTCTTCCAATTCTTCCCCTTTGAACAAAATGCGTATCAATAATAACATCGTCAATAAGTCCAAGTCCGCTCGTAATTTTTACTTCTCCTTTTAATAATGCTTCAGAACTGCTTCCCTGATAAATCATATTGTTAGAAGCTGCTGCGGCTCCTGCTGATGTTCCGGCATACACAAAATCTTCATTTTTGTATTTATCAAGAAGTATATCGTGGAATTCTGTTCCTCCTAAAATAGAGGTCAATCTTAACTGATCACCTCCTGTAAACATGACAACATCTGCATCCCTGAGTCTTTTCAGTATTTCAGGATCTGTTGCCTGTTCTCTCTTTTCAATATGAAGAACGTCGACATTGGTTGCATTCAGATATTGCAATGCTTTTACATATTCAGGACCTACTTCTCTGGGTATTTTTGAAGCCGTAGTGATGACTTCTATTCTTGATTTTTCTTTGTGTTTTGATTCGGTCAAAAGCCTTTTTAAAATTCCTGTTTCAAAGAAATTCAGGTTATTGGCTACATTGGCATCAAAACTGGCTTCTGTAAAACTTCCTTTATCTACAGCACCTCCAATGATCATTAATTTTCCTTTTATATTCATTTCAAATGGTATGTGAATTCCGTAAAAATAACCAAAAACTTAAAAAACGCAATTAAACGCGTAATATTTATTTAAACTTTTGACAATTTAGCCCAAACAATAGTTTTATAGTAAAAATTTAAAAAAATTTTGATTGATATTTTAAAAAAATTATTTTAGTAGAAATTTATTTTAATTTTTTTAACGAAATCCGTATACAATAGCTACTATCCTGTAGCAAACGGCACACAATAACCTATAATTCCTTACATGCTAAACAATTACACTTTTAATTAACTTACTTAACCCATCCGTTTATGAAAATACTTAAAATACAAGCCTTACGCGGGCCAAATATTTGGAGCGTCCGCAGAAAAAAATTAATCCAGATGCGTTTGGATCTTGAAGAAATGGAACAATATCCAACGAATAAGATCGACGGATTTAAAGAGAGAATCGAAGCCATGTTTCCCACCATGTATGAACATCGATGTTCAGAAGGTGTACCCGGAGGTTTTTTCATGCGAATTGAAAGAGGGACATGGATGGGACATGTTATTGAACATATTGCTTTGGAAATCCAGACATTGGCCGGAATGGAAACCGGATTTGGAAGAACCCGCGAAACCAAAACTCCCGGTGTTTATAATGTAGTTTTCAGTTATACGGAAGAAAACGTGGGGCTTTTTGCCGCTGAATCTGCCGTAGCAATTGCCGAATCACTGATAGCCGGCACAGATTATGACCTGGAAGCCGATATTCAAAAAATGCGCGAAATCAGAGAACGCGACCGTTTAGGACCAAGTACAGGAAGTATTGTCGAAGAGGCCGTTACCAGAGATATTCCGTGGATTCGTCTGGGAACTAATTCTTTGGTGCAGTTGGGTTATGGCATTAATCAGATGCGTTTTCAGGCAACAATTACCTGCAAGACAAGTAGTATTGCAGTAGATATTGCCTGTAATAAGGAGGAAACCAAAAGGATGCTGGACAATGCCTCTATTCCTGTGGCCAAAGGTTCTATTTGTGTAGACGAAGAAGACTTGCAAAATACGATTGATAAAATAGGTTATCCTATTGTTATAAAACCTTTGGATGGCAATCATGGAAAGGGAGCTTCTATTAATGTGACGAATTATGAAGATGCAAAAGCCGGACTGGCCTATGCCCAAAAATACAGTCGCAGGGTTATTGTAGAAAAATTTATCACCGGATTTGATTTCAGGGTATTGGTGATTGACAATAAAGTAGTTGCAGCCGCACAAAGAGTTCCTGCCCACGTTAAAGGAAACGGCACCAATACTATTGAACAGTTAATTGAGATTGAAAACCAGGATCCACGCAGAGGTTACGGACACGAAAACGTACTTACAGAAATTACGGTAGATCGCGATACGACTGATCTTTTGGAAAAGATGAATTATACTTTAGAAACTGTTCCCCGTAAAGGAGAAATTGTCTATCTGAAATCTACTGCCAACCTGAGCACCGGTGGAACTTCTGTTGATGTTACCGATATGATGCATCCCGAAAACATCTTCCTTTCAGAACGAATTTCCAGGGTTATCGGATTGGATATTTGCGGTATTGATATTATGGCCGAAAATCTGACGCAACCTTTGAACGAAAACGGCGGTGTTATTTTAGAGGTTAATGCAGCTCCCGGTTTCAGAATGCACCTTGCCCCTTCTGAAGGATTGCCAAGAAATGTTGCTTCGCCTGTAATCGACATGCTCTATCCGCCAGGAAAGCCAAGCCGTATTCCTATTATTGCCGTTACTGGAACGAACGGGAAGACTACAACAACCCGACTCCTTGCCCATATCGTTAAAAATAACGGATATAAAGTTGGATTCACTACTTCCGACGGTATCTACATCCAAAACCATATGCTGGAAAAAGGTGACACAACCGGGCCTATCAGTACCGAATATATTCTTAAAGACCCTACTGTAGAGTTTGCCGTATTAGAAACTGCCCGTGGCGGAATACTCCGTTCCGGCCTTGGTTTTAGCCGTTGTGACATTGGCATCATTACCAATATTTCTGCCGACCATTTAGGATTGAGTGATATTGATACGCTTTCGGATTTGGCACGTGTAAAGAAAGTTGTTGTCCGAAGCGTAAAAAAAGACGGCTGGGCTATCTTAAATGCCGATGATGAAGAGTGTGTAAAAATTGCCTCTGAACTGGAATGCAATGTGGCTTATTTCAGTATGGATGAAGAGAATCCGCTGATTAAAAAGTTAGGAAAAGAAGGAAGAATTGTAGCTGTTTATGAAAACGGATATATTACTATAAAAAAAGGCGATTGGAAAATACGCGTTGAAAAAGCTGCGCATATTCCGCTTACGTTAGGCGGAAAGGCAAAATTCATGATTGCCAATGTACTTGCAGCTACCCTCGCATCCTATTTATGGGGCTTTAAGACAGAGGATATCAGCCTTTCACTTCAAACCTTTATTCCAAGCGTTGCCCAAACTCCGGGACGTATGAACATTTTTGAATTCAAAAAATTCAAAGTCATGATTGATTTCGCCCATAATCCTTCAGGATATATGGCTATTGAAGATTTACTGAACAACATCGAGGCTTCCCGAAAAATAGGAATTATTGCAGGTGTGGGCGACAGACGTGATGAAGACATCAAGGAATGTGGAATGATTGCAGGCAGAATGTTTGACCATATTATTATCCGACAGGAAAAACATCTCAGAGGAAGAACGGAAGAAGAAATCATCAATTTGATTTTGGAAGGAATCGAAGAATCCGGAAGAGATATCACCTACGAAATCATACCTAAAGAAACCGAAGCAATTAAACATGCCATCAATAGTGCCGATGAAGGAACTTTTATAACCGCATTAAGTGATGTCGTAACCAATGCCATCGAAATTGTCCAGCAATATCTCGATAAAGAAAATGAGGATGGACTAATTTAAATCATAAAAAGCTGTTTAGTGAAAATTCATTAAACAGCTTTCTTTTTTATAATTATTTTAATTAATTAGTATATTTACATCCACATACCTAACTAATCCCTAAAATAATTATGAATAAAACTACATTACTGTTCTTTTTATTAAGTTTTTCTATCTATGCTCAAGATTCAGATTGGAGTTGGGCCAAGGGTTATGAAAATTTAAATGCCGGTACAATTACCGGTTCTTTTATGGACAATCAGAAAAACATCTACCAAATTGGATCCTTCAGTTCTACTTCAGTAACAATCGGAGAAACCGTGATTGCAAATTCCAGCGAGGCACCAGTCAATCCAAACGTGAAATATATGGATGCGTATATCTCTAAACACGATTCTGAAGGAAACCTTTTATTTGTCAAGCATTTTACCGGATCAAAATTTGAAAACCTGACTTCTATCGCTTACGACAACAATAACAGTTTTTATGTTACCGGACATTATAACGGTAACATAACGATTGGCAATAGTACTTACGAAGCCACAGACAATATGACCAAGAGTTTTCTCGCAAAATTAGACTTAAACGGCAATGTTATCTGGAGCAAGCCGCTTAATTTTAGTGGGAGTACACTCCTAAAATTCAAAGACAATAATCTATATATGGCAGGAATCCATTCCGGCGATACCTATTCGATTGACAATCTTACGACTCCAAGTGTTGGATATACGGCAGTAGTCAATAATATGGACAAAATATTTGTTGCCAAACTCGATTTATCTGGAAATGCAATTTGGTTAAAATCGTCTACTTATACAGGAACTGCTTCAATTAGCGACTTTCATAGATTAGGCACACAGATAAAAGGATTAGCAATAGACAATTTAGGTAATGTATATGTTGCAGGAGTTATTTTTTCACGCTCGTCAACTTTTGGTTCTATTACTATTACGAAAACAGTAACCAATAACAATTCAAATTTATTTATAACCAAATATGACAATGCGGGCAATGTAGCCTGGGCCAATACGGCACCAACAAATTCTTCAGCCAATAGTGTCGTTTCTGATCTTGCCACTGATAGCAATAATAACATCTATCTTCTGGGATATATCTATAGCTCTGCAACCAACTTTGGTGGAGTATCTCTTAATTTCCCTAGTAATTATGGGTCATTCCTAGTAAAATATGCTACAAACGGTAGTGTTCTTTGGGCAAAATCAGGAAAATTAGCTACAGACGCACAACCTAGTACAGGATTAGGATACAACTTTTTCGATCGTATGTATATTGACAGTACCAATAATGTGTATGTAACAGGAGTTTTTGCAAATTACATAAATTTTGGAAACAATATAACTTTTCAAACTAATAACTGGACGCCTAATCTTTTTTCTATAAAATATGATAGCAGCGGGAATGCCAGCGATTATTATAAAATAACAGAGGCGATTATCTCCAGATATCCTATAATTCTCGATATCACAGGGGATGTTTTTTATTATAGCGGACAAGTAAGCGATTCTAATTTTGTTTTGGGAAATACTACTATTAGTAATCCTACAACTAATCCATTTACATTTATAGCAAAAAGAGATAAAAGACTTAGTATTGAAGAACATTCTGGAAACAATTTTACTATCTATCCTAATCCATCCCAAGAGCAAATTTATGTTTCCGGATTAGATTCTGCAGAAAATAAGATATTCTCTGTATTCGATATGACAGGAAAAAAAATAAAATCTTTAGAATTTACAAATAATGATACGATTGCGATTGATGTCAAAGATTTAGCTTCAGGCACTTATGTTCTAAAGATAGAAAACGGTACTATCCAAAAAAACATCAAATTTGTAAAAAGATAAACGAAATAAAATAATGACAGGAGCCCAAATCTCCAACTGTTTGAAGTAATTATTCTATTTCAAACAGTTGGAGATTTTTTAAATCATTTAATTAATTCTTATATTTATTCCCTAAGAACTCCCTAAAAATTAAATAATAATGAAGAAAACTACTTTTTTTCTTTTATTTTTCTACACTTTTCTAAATGCTCAAACCTCTGATTGGAGCTGGGCCAAAAGTTTTCCAAATATCAATGTTGCCATTACTGACTCCTTCATGGATAGTCAAAAGAACATCTACCACATTGGTGTCTTCAATTCTGAAACATTAACTATTGGAGGAACTGTTATTACTAATTCCAGCGAAGTATCGCCAATTACCAATGCAAAATACCAGGATACTTATATTACCAAACATGATTCTGATGGTAACCTGCTTTTTGTAGAGCATTTTCCTGGATCAAAAATCGATGGTTTTACCTCGATTGCTTATGATAACAATAATCATTTTTATGTTACCGGATATTTTAATGGCAACATTACACTGGGTACAAACACATTACAATCCCAAAATGATGAAATGAAATCCTTTTTGGCCAAACTTGATTTGAATGGAAATGTAGTCTGGAGCAAAGTAATGGATTATCATGGTGCCCCTATTTTAAAATTCAAAGACAATAACCTATACCTTACCGGAACACATACGGGTAATACCTATACGATCGACAACATCACAACACCAAGTGCAGGTTACACAGCAGTTATAAGCTTTATGGATAAGGCCTTTGTTGCCAAATTTGACACTTCCGGAAATGCAATCTGGTTAAAATCGTCAACCTATAACGGAAGTTCTTCTATTAATGAGCCACACAGAGTAGGTACACAACCAAAAGCCATTACTGTAGACAATCTTGGAAATGTATATATAGCCGGAATGGTTTTCTGTAGGTCTACAACATTCGGTTCCATAACGATTAACAAATCCGTGACCAACAATAATGCTAATTTATTTATTACGAAATATGATAGTAACGGAACCGTTCTCTGGGCATCGTCCGCTCCAACCAATTCTACATCACACACTACCGTTACTGATGTAGTAACTGACAGCAACAATAATATTTTCCTATGCGGTCAGGTATATAACAGCCAAATTGGTTTTGGAGGAACTACGCTAAACATTGGTAGCGGCCAGGGCTCCTTTCTTACAAAATATGCCCCTGCTGGAAATGTACTTTGGGCGAAAGCTGCAAAAATAGCGACAGATACTCAGCCTGGCATAGGTAACGGAATGAATTCTTTCGAAAGGCTATTTGTTGATAGCAATAATAACATTCATGTTACAGGTATATTTATAAAAATTATCAATTTTGGAAATAATTTTGTTTTTGAAAACAATAACAATACGGGTATTAGCAATCTGTTTTCTGTAAAATACGATACGAATGGAAATCCAAGTGATTTTTATAAAATTACGGAAGCCAATAATTCCAGAGAAATTAAAATTCTGGATGTTTCAGTTAATGAAAATGTGTATTACTATCAAGGAAGAACACCTGAAAGTGCTCTGCTTCTGGGAGATATTACAATTGCCAATCCTGCCAATCTCC
The DNA here is from genome assembly GCF_001899155.1 of Flavobacterium sp. 38-13. Taxonomy (NCBI): domain Bacteria; kingdom Pseudomonadati; phylum Bacteroidota; class Flavobacteriia; order Flavobacteriales; family Flavobacteriaceae; genus Flavobacterium; species Flavobacterium sp. 38-13. The sequence continues at coordinate 99,222 of NZ_MKVG01000003.1, read as the reverse complement.
AACTTACTTATTTTGGAAAGAGAGACAAACGTTTAAGTACAGAAGAACATTTTGTAAAAAACTTTATGCTCTATCCAAACCCATCGCAAGAGCAAATTTATATTTCCGGCATGGCTTCTCCATCCGAAAATATGTTTTTCACTATTTATGACATGGGCGGAAAGAAAATAAAATCTCAAGAAGCTACAAATGAAGACATAATGACCATCGATATTAAAGACCTGGCTTCAGGAAGCTACGTTTTGAAAATAGAAGGTGTTACTGCTCAAAAAAGCATACAGTTTGTAAAAAACTAAGGTATTCTAAATAGTCAAAAAAGTCACAAGTTAAACTTGGGACTTTTTTTATTAGAAGATAGACATTCCAGTTTTAGTGGTAAACAATTCCAAAGCATTCATGCCCAGTTCTGAATTTCCTTTTTCATTAAGACGCGGATTCCAGGCTACTATTGTAAAATGCTTAGGAAACAGGGCTGCTATTCCTCCGCCAATACCACTTTTCCCGGGAAGCCCCACTTTATAGGTAAATTCTCCCGATTCATCATAAAAACCACAAGTTTGCATCAGGGCATTTAGTCGTTTGACATTACTTTTTGATAAAATCTGCTTTCTATCCATCGTTTTTCCTTCGTTGGCAAAAAAATAAAATGAATGTGCCAGTTCCTTACAGGTCATTTCTATGGAGCATTGGTGGAAATAAAAATCCAAAACTATTTCAACATCGTTTTCAATATTGCCAAACGATTTCAAAAAGTTAGCCAAAGCAGCATTTCTGTAACCCGTATCTTTTTCAGATTGTGCCACTTTTAAATTGAAGTCTATTTCCTGTGTACCCGAAATGGCCCTTATAAAAGCCAAAAAATCTTCTTTGGGATGTTTTAAATGCGAAACCAGCATGTCTGCTATAACTAAAGCTCCTGCATTTATAAATGGATTTCGGGGAATTCCTTTTTCAAATTCCAATTGTACCAGAGAATTAAAAGCCGTGCCGGAAGGCTCAACTCCTACTCTTTTCCAAATTTCTTCACCCATAAAAGAAAAAGCAAGGGCTACGGTTAACGCTTTGGAGACACTCTGTATCGAAAATTTTTCATTGCTGTCGCCAATTCCGAAGTCTTGCCCCTTAATTGTTGTGAGATGAATTCCGAATTTATCGGGATTTACCTTTGATAATTGCGGAATTGTTTGAGCAACATTCCCTATTTGCGGAAGTGATTTGGCTTCTAGGTAAACCTCTTGCAGTATTTTTTGATAATTCATTCCGTTAAAAATATTGGAAAGATTATGTTTTTAATTTTTTCTTTCTTGCTGCCGGGAACAGTACATTATTAAGTATCAGCCTATATCCGGGAGAATTAGGATGCAGGTCTAAAACCGTTGGAGCGTCACCCACTCTGTGCTGGTAGTCTTCCGGGTCATGTCCACCAAAATAAGTAAACATTCCTTTCCCTTTTGTGCCATGAATATATCTTGCTTCGTTGTTTACCTTATTTTCACCCATAACCAGAACACTTGATTTGATTCGATTGCTATCAAAAGATGTCGTCTGACCCATAAAACCCTTAACCAATTGCGTATGGTTCTGGCAAAGCATGCTCGGAATCGGGTCCCATTTGGCAGAATATTCCATGAGCGTAAAATAATCCTTTTCAGGCAGTACGTTTCTTTTCATTGTCATGTCAATATCTGAAAATTCATAAATAATAGGATTTCTTTCCAGTATATAGTCCTTAAAGGCAAAGCTGTTTTCATATTTTATCTTTGCCTGATAATTTGCTTCGCTTTCGTCTCCGTCAAACATGGGTTCGCAAATATCCACTCCATCGGCAGCCAGAGCAATATCAAAACTGTCAGTGGCAGAACACATGGCAAACATAAATCCACCTCCAATTACAAAATCGCGGATTTTTTTTGCAACAGCCAATTTCTCTTCCGAAACTTTACTATAGCCTAACTTTTTAGCCAATGCTTCCGCTTCTTTCTTTTGTTCAATATACCAAGGTGCATTTCTGTATGCCCCATAAAATTTGCCATATTGTCCCGTAAAATCTTCATGGTGCAGGTGAAGCCAGTCATACAGAAGCAGGCCATCTGCCAAAACTTCTTCATCATAAACCGGCGTAAAAGGAATTTCTGCATAGGTGAGTACCAATGTCACGGCATCGTCCCAAGGCTGTTTCCCTTTTGGAGTATATACTGCAATTTTAGGCGCCTTTTCCAAAACTACCGTTTCCATATTTTGCGAAGGGCTACTGATTTCATCCAAAATCTGATTGGCCTGACTGTCAGAAAGCAGTTCAAAACTGACCCCGCGAATCTGGCATTCTTTTCTGATTTCGGGAGCATCCGGAAGTAAAAATGAACCTCCCCTGTAATTCAAAAGCCAACTTACCTTATATTGCTTATCTAATGACCAATACGTTATCCCATAAGCTTTCAAGTGATTTTTTTGCGTAGTTTCGTCCATAGGAAGCAAAATGAATGAGGCCCAGGAAGGAACTGAGAGCAGGAAAAAAAGAAATAAAAAGGCTGTTTTTTTAAGCATTCCAAAGATTTTACTTCAAAGATAACGGTTTAAGGAAGCAAATTATAAAAAAATCCGCCTCATTGGGCGGATTTAACTCTATTTTAGAATGGCACATCGCTGTCGTCGTCAACATTGTTCATGTTACTACCAAAAGCTTCATTGGCAGATGGCAGATTTTTGGTCAGGAATGGTGCGTCCTGCATATTCATTTTTGATGGGAGGTCGTCGAAACCATCTCCAAATTCATCAAGGTTGTCAAATTTACCCAAACTTCCAATAAATTTAAGCCTCACGTTTTCCAAGCTACCATTTCTGTGTTTTGCAATGATAAATTCTGCCTGACCTTCTGTTGGAGAATGCTCATCGTCGTCCCATTCGTCAATTTTATAATATTCCGGACGATAGATGAACGAAACGATATCGGCATCCTGCTCGATTGCTCCCGATTCCCTAAGATCCGAAAGCAATGGTCTTTTACTGGAACCACGAGTTTCAACGGCACGGGAAAGCTGTGACAGTGCAATTACCGGAACGTTCAATTCTTTAGCTAGTGCTTTCAGGTTTCGGGAAATTGTAGAGATTTCCTGTTCACGGTTTCCGCCTCCTTTTCCTCCTCCGCCGGCAGTCATCAACTGAAGGTAATCAATAATTATAAGTTTAATTCCATATTGTGAAGCCAGACGTCGCGCCTTGGCACGCAAGTCAAAGATGGAAAGCGATGGGGTATCATCAATATATAATGGTGCTTTTTCAAGGTTTTTCACCTTGATACTAAGCTGTTCCCATTCGTGTTTTTCTAATTTTCCGGTACGTAATTTTTCAGATGACAGTCCTGTTTCGGAGGAAATAAGACGGGTAATCAACTGTACGGATGACATCTCCAGAGAGAAAACCGCAACGGCATGATTAAAATCTATGGCAATATTTCTCGCCATCGACAAAACGAAAGCCGTCTTACCCATACCCGGACGTGCAGCAATAATAATCAAGTCACTTGGCTGCCATCCTGAAGTCACTTTGTCTAACTTTTCAAAACCGGTAGCAACACCGCTCAGACCTTCTTTATTGGCAATCTCCTCAATTCTTTTCTTTGCCTGGATTACCAAACTCTGGGCTGTTTCAGAACTTCTTTTGATATTTCCCTGAGTAACTTCATATAGTTTTGATTCTGCCTTATCCAGCAGATCAAATACGTCTGTAGTCTCATCATAAGATTCTTCAATAATTTCGGAAGAAATTTTTATCAGGCTTCGCTGAATAAATTTTTGAAGAATAATTCTGGAATGGAACTCAATATGTGCTGAAGATGATATTTTCTGCGTTAGTTGAATCAGATAGAAATCACCTCCTGAAAGATCCAGTTTTGCATTCTTTTTAAGCTGAGCCGAAACTGTTAATAAGTCAATGGGCTGTGAATCGTTGAAAAGCTGTACGATTGCTTCAAAAATATACTTGTGGGCTTCTTTATAGAAAGCGTCGGGCTGGAGAATATCAATAACCTCATCCACCCCTTTTTTATCAATCATCATAGCACCCAAAACAGCTTCTTCCAATTCGACAGCCTGTGGTGGGAGCTTACCTTTTTCAAGATTGATTATGGTAGTTTTATCTACTCTAACCGGGTTTATATTTCTGAGATTTTCCATAATGCGAATGTAGCCAAAATTAAAAGAAAGTGCCTTTTGATTTGTTAGCCACTTTTGTTTATAAGTATTAAAATTGTGTTGATAACCAAAAAAAAATCCGAAACCACGGGGCTTCGGATTTAGTTTCGATTTTAGTAAGGTTTACTCTTTAAATTCGCCCATTTTGCTGTATTTGTCCATTCTTTGGGCCACTAATTCAGCTGTTGATAAGTCTTTTAATTCGTTATATCCTTTCAATATGTATTTTTCAACAGATTTAAACGTTGTTTCCCTGTCATAGTGGGCTCCACCCAGCGGTTCCGGAATAATATCGTCAATCAGTTTTTGTTTTTTCATGTCAAATGAAGTCAGTTTTAAAGCTTCTGCTGCCTGCTCTTTAAATTCCCAGCTTCTCCATAAGATAGAAGAGCAAGATTCCGGAGAAATTACTGAATACCATGTGTTTTCCAACATATAAACTTTATCTCCAACACCAATTCCTAAAGCTCCTCCTGAAGCTCCCTCTCCAACAATAACTGTGATGATAGGAACTTTAAGACGAATCATTTCTAGAATATTTCTTGCAATTGCTTCTCCCTGTCCTCTTTCTTCTGCTTCTAATCCAGGATATGCTCCCGGAGTGTCTACTAAAGTAATTACCGGAATACCGAATTTTTCTGCCATTTTCATCAAACGCAATGCTTTACGGTAGCCTTCCGGATTTGCCATACCAAAATTACGGTACTGGCGTGTTTTTGTATTATATCCTTTTTGCTGGCCAACAATCATAAATGACTGTCCACCAATTTTACCCAAACCTCCAATCATCGCTTTGTCATCCTTGAAACTTCTGTCTCCAAAAAGTTCCAGAAAAGTATCACCGCATAATGCATGCACGTGATCCATAGTATAAGGACGGTTAGGATGTCTTGACAACTGAACGCGTTGCCAGGCAGTTAGGTTTTTGTATATATTTTTTTTAGTTTCTTCCAGTTTCTTTTCAATCTGCTTGCAAGTATTCGATACGTCAACGTCTGATTCTTGGCCAATTACCTGGCATTTGTCTAGTTGGTCTTCAAGTTCTTTTATTGGGAGCTCAAAATCTAAATATTCCATAGGACTTGTGCATTTTTTGTTTAGTTCGAACTGCAAAGATAGGATTTTCATTTAAGAACAAAAGCTAATTTCCGAAAAGATTTAGCCTCTTTTTGTCTTAAAAAATCAAATCGGCATTCCTTATGAATTGCTTTGTTTATCGGATAAAAGCGATTTTTTAGCTGTATAATTTTTTAAAATTCCATTCAAAATAACTGTTGCCAGAATGATGACCGCACCAATATAAAAGGCAGGACTCATCTTTTCCTTATCACCTAAAATAATGTAAGCCAGCATAATACCATAAACAGGTTCCATATTAGTAGTAAGCATTACGGTATAGGGTGTAAGTTTTTTCATGACATTTACCGATGCTGTAAAGGCATAGGCCGTGCAAACGGAAGAAAGTACCAGCAGTAAAATCCAGTCATGTTGAGATACGGAAAAGAATTCAGCCGTAAATTGCCCATCATATAACAAATAGAGCGACACAAAAAAGACACCGGCAAAAAATTCATAAAGCGTAATTACGGAAGGGTCATACTTTTGTATCAGCTTGCCATTAAAAAGTGTAAAAGTAACACCCAGAAAAACGGAAATCAGCGCATAAACCATTCCCAAAACATAATGTGTTTCTACCTGCATAATCATTAACAGTCCGCCAATTATAATTAGTCCGAAGAACACTTCATACCACAACATTTTTCTATTAAAAAATATCGGTTCCATGATAGATGCAAAAAAAGCTCCGGTTGAAAAAACAGCCAGGGTAATCGAAACATTGGAAACGTTAATTGCCTTGAAGAAAAATATCCAATGCAGGGCTATAATCAGCCCCACGCTAATCAGATGGAAAAATGATTTTCCGGGAATGCGCCATGGTTTTTTGGTTACCAAAACGTAGATAAGCATAAATATCCCTGCCAGAAGCATTCTGTACCATACCACAGGCGCTTCCTTTATTGTAATGAGTTCGCCAAGTATTGCTGTAAATCCCCAGATAAAAACAATCAGGTGGAGATTCAGGTAGCTTTTGAGATTGTTATCTTTTTGCATTTCGAAGCAGGTAAATCGCTAAAATTCCAAAGACAAAATTTGGAAGCCATACGGCTATAAATGGCGGTATGCTTGATTTTTCAGCCAGAGTTCCGAAAATCTTGTCAAAAAAGATAAATGTAAAAGCAAGACCAATACCAATAGCCAGATTCATCCCCATTCCTCCCCTTCTTTTCATAGAAGACACGGCAACCGCAATAATAGTCAGGATGAAAGCCGAAACTGGAAGGCTATATTTTTTATACAATACAACAAGATAAGTGTTGATATTTGACGAACCCCGTTCTCTTTCTTTATCGATAAAGTCATTCAACTCTCCTAAAGTCAGTGTTTCTGCAATGTAAATTACCGGTGTCAAATCTTCAAGGTCGAACTTGAAAACAGTATCTTTTTTCGCAGATGTCTCTAACCTATCATCAAATTCGCCAACTATTCTTTTTTTATAGTTGTACAAAGAGTAAGTAGTATCTTTTTGGTTAAAATGAATACGAGATGCATTTATAGCAAAATCGAGCTTGTTATCTTTAAATTTCTTCAGTGAAAAATCAAAAGCTGTCTTAGAATTGATATTAAAATTACTCACATAGATAAATTCACCCGGGCTGATTTCACGGTAAACGTTAGTGGTTTCCCTGGTTTTGTTATTCCCTTTGAGATAGGTATATCTAAAATCGTTAAAACCCTGGCTTGCCTTTGGGACAATAAAAAATCCCATCAATAAGGCAAAAACTGATACAATCGTGGCTCCAATCAGGTAAGGACGTAAGAATCGCTGAAAGGATATTCCGGAACTTAAAATTGCAATAATTTCCGTATTGTTAGCGAGTTTGGAAGTAAACCAGATAACGGAAAGGAACAGAAAAATAGGAAAAAGAAGATTGGCAAAATAAACCGTAAAGTCCACATAATATAGCGCTACTTTCCCGAAAGGCACTTTATTCTGGATAATTTTATTGACCTTTTCGGACACGTCAATAACAATCCCAATGGGAATAAACAGAAACAGCATCACAAAAAATGTGGCCAGATACCTTTTCAGGATATACTTGTCGATTATCTTCATTTTTCTACCAGATTCTAATCTTATTATGAATTTCTTATAATCTTTGGTCCATCTGTTTCACCATCATTTCTTTCCATACGCGGAAATCTCCCGCTAAGATATGTTTTCTTGCTTCACGAACCAACCACATATAGAATCCTAAATTGTGAATTGTAGCGATTTGCTTTCCAAGATATTCATTTGCAGCAAAAAGATGGCGTAAATAGGCTTTTGTATATTCTGTATCGACAAAAGTGTGTCCCATTTCATCAAGTGGAGAAAAATCAGACTCCCACTTTTTATTTTTAATATTGATTGTACCATGAGCCGTGAACAGCATCCCGTTTCGCGCATTTCTGGTTGGCATCACACAATCAAACATATCAATTCCAAGCGCAATATTTTCCAGAATATTGATAGGAGTACCTACTCCCATCAGGTATCTGGGCTTGTCTTTTGGCAGGATTTCCGTAACAACTTCAGTCATTGCATACATTTCTTCAGCTGGCTCACCAACCGAAAGTCCTCCAATAGCATTTCCCTGCGCTCCGGCATTTGCGATATATTCCGCTGACTGCTGTCTTAAATCCTTGTATGTACTTCCCTGAACAATTGGGAAAAAAGTCTGTTCGTAACCATATTTATAAGGCACTTTGTCCAAATGGCTGATACATCTGTCAAGCCATCTGTGTGTCATATGCATCGAACGCTGCGCATAACGGTAATCACACGGATAAGGAGTACACTCATCAAATGCCATAATAATGTCTGCCCCTATTGTTCGTTGAATTTCCATTACATTCTCAGGTGTAAAGACATGATAGGAACCATCAATATGCGATTTGAACTTCACACCTTCCTCCTTGATTTTTCTGTTGGAAGAAAGAGAATACACCTGATAACCGCCTGAATCTGTCAGTATATTTCTGTCCCAATTCATAAATTTGTGCAGCCCGCCTGCTTTTTCAAGAATATCAGTCTGCGGTCTTAAATACAAGTGATAGGTATTTCCTAAAATAATATCGGGATTGATATCATTTTTCAATTCTCTCTGGTGTACGCCTTTTACGGAAGCAACTGTTCCGACCGGCATAAAAATAGGCGTTTCAATAACACCGTGATCCGTTGTTATTTTTCCGGCTCTTGCCTTTGAATTCGGATCATTTTGTAATAGTTCAAATTTCATTCTTTTCTCTTTATCCCAAACTTTGGGAGGCAAAGATAATTTATTTAAGATTTATCATTTTAGATTTATGATTTAATTTAACATCCTATCTGATAAGCGTGCTGTATGTATGTTTTTGAAACCTATAAAAATGTTACTATCAGTTTTTTAAGCTGATGAAAACTCATTTGCTTTAAGAAAAAAATTTATTGCTATTTTTAGACCGAAATGTAATTACCCCCTAAGCATTTTTCTTGCCAAATCCTGATAGATATGAAAACACAATTGATGGCTGAATTGCTTGCTATTTTTTTAATCTCCAGACCTTTTCTTACGGTCTTTCACGAACTTGGCCACGCAATTCCTGTTATCTTAATGACTGGCGAACGCGCCACTATCTTTCTTGGTTCCTATGGCGATACCGACAAAAGTTTTCGGTTGGCAATTGGCAAGCTTGAAATCTGGATAAAATACAATCTTTTCAAATGGAAAGGAGGACTGTGTGTTCCACATGCCAGTAATATTTCAATCAACAAAAAAATTGTTTACACGCTTACCGGTCCGTTGGCCTCTCTTTCTATTGCATTAATTTCCTGCTACATCGCTTTTACTTTCAGGCTAAAAGACTTCCTGTCATTTCTTTTTCTGATTTTCTTACTGCTTTCTATTTTTGATTTCTTAAAAAACATTATCCCAAGCAACCAGTCCATTACGCTTTATGATGGCAAAATTGGACATAATGATGGCACCTCGCTAGTCAGGCTTTTTCGTCATAAAAAATATCCCAAACAATATTTTGACGCTATTGATTTATACAATAACAAGCAATATACCGAAGCCGCTATTGTTTTTGACACCATACTTTCCAATGGACTAAAAGATCAGGACACCTATCGCTGGGCTATTTACTGCCATCTTTTAATCAAAAATTACCGTAAGGCCAAAAGTTATTTTGATGAGTTCAGAAAACGGTTCCAAATGAATTCTGAAGACTATTCCAATCTGGGTCTTATCTACTCCCATTATGAAAACCATGAAAAGGCAATGAAACTCTATGGCATATCTCTAAAACTAAACCCTATGAACAGCTACTCGTTAAACAACAAAGGCTATACGCTAAATATTCTTGAAAAATATGAGGAGGCAATTACTTTTTTTGACAGGGCATTGGAAATCGATAAATCTTTTGCCTACTCCTATAACAACAGGGGGTTTTCAAAAATAAAGCTTGGCCGAATGGAAGAAGGACTTAATGACCTTAATCAATCGTATGAGTTGGATCCATACAATCCTTATTATTTTAGAAATCTTGGAATTTATTATCAGGAAAGAGGCGACTATCAAAAAGCACTGGAATTATTCCTGGAAAGTAAATCGTTAGACAATTATACTTACAATATTGATACATTAATTGTAGAAACGCAGAAATATCTGAATCAAAAAGCCTAATGACAAGATTTACGCCTTGTTCTTTGTGAAATTCTAAAAATTCAGATACCAAAAAATCCAAATATCTGATTATCTTTGCGCCAGTTTAAATTTATCCTATAAGAATGAAACCTAACACACAACAATTAAACAACTTAACTATTCAGGTACGCAGAGATATTCTCAGAATGGTTCATGCTGTAAACTCAGGACACCCGGGCGGTTCACTAGGCTGTACAGAATTTCTTGTCGCACTTTATCAAAATTTAATGGATCGCAAACCAGGTTTCGATATGGATGGAAAGGATGAAGATATCTTCTTTTTGTCAAACGGACATATTTCTCCTGTTTTCTACAGCGTATTGGCAAGAAGCGGTTATTTTCCGGTATCTGAACTGGCTACATTCCGCCACATCAATTCCAGATTACAAGGCCACCCAACAACACACGAAGGCCTTCCGGGCATTCGAATGGCTTCCGGTTCTTTAGGACAGGGAATGTCTGTTGCTATTGGTGCTGCACTAACAAAAAAACTGAATAAGGATTCTCATTTGGTTTACAGCCTTCATGGTGATGGTGAATTGCAGGAAGGGCAAAATTGGGAAGCAATGATGTATGCTTCGGCTTACAAAGTCGATAATTATATCGCTACAATTGATTTAAACGGAAAACAAATTGACGGTCCAACTGACGAAGTCTTAAACATGGGAAGCATCAGAGCCAAATTTGAGGCTTTCGGGTGGGATGTTTTAGATATTGAGAAAGGAAATGACATTGAAGCTATTATTGCAGGTATGACCGATGCAAAATCAAGAACAGGAAAAGGAAAACCTGTTTGCGTATTGCTACATACTGAAATGGGTAATGGTGTAGATTATATGATGTATAGCCACGCCTGGCATGGAAAAGCTCCAAATGACGAGCAACTGGCAAATGCTTTGGCGCAAAACTATTGTGAAGGCGAAAGCGATTACTAAAAGGCAGTAGGCTTTAAGCAGTAAGCTTCAAGTTATTGCCAACAGCCTATTCGTATATCAAAAAGACAAAAATGAAAAAATATATCAATACAGGAAATAAAGATACCCGCTCTGGTTTTGGTGCGGGACTGACCGAGCTTGGTCAAAAAAATGAAAATGTTGTTGCCCTTTGTGCTGACTTGATTGGTTCATTAAAAATGGACGATTTCAAAAAGAACCACCCGGAACGTTTCTTTCAGGTTGGAATAGCGGAGGCAAACATGATTGGAATTGCTGCAGGTATGACTATTGGCGGGAAGGTTCCTTTTACAGGAACATTTGCCAACTTTTCTACAGGAAGGGTATACGACCAGATTCGTCAGTCTGTTGCTTATTCTGATAAAAATGTAAAAATATGTGCTTCACACGCAGGACTTACCCTGGGAGAAGACGGAGCTACTCACCAAATTCTTGAAGACATTGGTTTGATGAAAATGTTGCCAGGCATGACCGTAATCAATACCTGCGATTACAACCAGACTAAAGCGGCTACAATTGCTATTGCGGAACACCACGGACCGGTTTATCTTCGTTTTGGACGTCCATCGGTTCCAAATTTTACTCCGGAGAACGGCACATTTGAAATAGGAAAAGCGGTATTGCTTAACGAAGGAACGGATGTAACTATTGTGGCTACAGGGCATTTAGTATGGGAAGCATTGGTAGCTGCCGAAGCATTAGAAGCCAAAGGCATATCTGCCGAAGTAATCAATATCCATACTATTAAGCCTCTTGATGAGGAAGCTATCCTAAAATCACTTGCCAAAACAAAATGTATCGTTACTGCCGAAGAGCATAACATTCTTGGCGGTTTGGGAGAAAGTGTATCAAGAGTATTGGCTTTGAACAAGCCTGCTCCACAGGAATTCGTTGCCGTAAACGACAGTTTTGGAGAGTCCGGAACTCCGGATCAATTGATGCAGAAATACAAGCTAAACAATCAGGCAATTG
>NZ_MKVG01000003.1:0-87224 GCF_001899155.1 Flavobacterium sp. 38-13 | reverse complement strand
TAATGGCAACTCGGATCCAAATGTTTCTTTAAACCTCCTGTTGTTCCGGCGCAGTTTGGTATCAGATCAAACGGATAGATATTTCCAAAAGCATCTTTAATCTCAGTTCTTGTTTTTGTGCGGTCTCCATCATCATCAACATCTAAAAAGTTGGGTATACCGTCTCCATCTGTATCATCATCATAATAATCACCGTTTCCATTTAAATCTTCTAAATACGACAAGATTCCATCTCCATCATTATCAGCATATTTTACCATATGCAGATTTATTGTAAATACCAAAGGCGAATAGGAAGACAATCCTGAACCCGCTGGTGCCCCATTAAAATAACCTAAACCAGAAGGTACAAATACAATTCCTACGCCATAATCTGTCAATAATGTTCCACCAGGATTAGACGGATCATCAACCGCATTGCCTGATTTAAATTCTGTCATTATATTTCTCCATCCGGAAACGACACTTTCCTGAGAAAACCAAACCGGATTTGGTCTGTAGTCAAACTGTGTTCCATCTAAAGCATGACCCCTGTAAGTCACCAAAGTAGAATCTACTCTTGTTGGAGATTGCCCCACACCTTCTCTTAATTTTATATAGTATAATTTATATTCGACCGGATCATTAATTGGCTTCCCTACAATAGGATCTGCATTCGTATAGGTTCTTCCATCATTTTTGACCGTCTTAAAATTCAGTGGATAGTCCTGCTGGTCCCATATAGAAACCTGGGTTCCTCCCTCAGGAATCTGAATAATGGTAGGTACCGGATTGTTATTGGCATCCATAGTAACGGTAAGATAATGCGTCTTTAAGTAGGTTTCGATATCCTGTATGTCTGATGCATATTGAGTCGCTCTGTCTCTTGGAGGAGCTACTTTTGAAGAATCATCGTCTTTTTTACAGGAAAAAAGAACCGTACTTGAAACTATAGCTATTAAAAAAAGCTTAATTCTGGTCATTATTATTGATTTTAGAGGCGCAAGATACAATTTTGATTTATTTTTGTAAATAAATTAACGTAGATTTTAGTTTTAAAATGAGAGTAGACAAATACCTCTGGTGCGTTCGATATTACAAAACACGCAACATGGTTACCGAAGCTTGCAAAAAGAACCATATTACTGTAAACGGGCAGGTTGCAAAGCCTTCGAAAGAAGTATTTGCCACTGATAAAATTACCTTCAGGAAAGATCAGATTACGCATACGATTACCGTGTTAGACATTCCCCAAAACCGTGTGGGTGCCAAACTTGTTGATATTTACAGAAAAGACGAAACTCCCATTGAAGCTTTCCAGCATTTGGAGCTTTTGAAATTATCAAAGGAGCATTACAGAAAACACGGTGAGGGCAGGCCTACAAAAAAAGACCGCAGAGATATTGATGACTTTAACCTGGACTTTGAAAATGACGAGGACGAGACCGATTATTAAAATATAAACCGTCATATAGCACAAACAAACAAAGCGTTTTTTATCTTTGAAAAAAATAAACAAAATGAGCAAAAATATCATCCTCAATAACCAGGAAATCGAACACAAAATCCTGCGAATCGCTTATCAGATATACGAAACTTTCGTTGATGAAGAAGAAATTGTTATTGCCGGAATAGCTAAAAACGGCTATATTTTTGCTGAAAAAATTGCCCAGAAAGTCACCCAAATATCCCCCTTGAAAGTAGCCCTTTGCGAGGTCTTTATCGACAAACAGAATCCGCACAATGAAGTAACGACTTCCTTAGGCAAAAACCAATACGAAAATAAAGGGCTTGTCCTTGTAGACGATGTGCTAAACTCCGGCACTACCCTAGCGTATGGCGTTAAGCATTTTTTAGACGTTCCTTTGAAAAAATTCAAGACAGCGGTACTTGTAGATAGAAATCATAAAAAATACCCTGTAAAGGCAGATTTTAAAGGAATTTCACTTTCCACCTCTCTACAAGAGCATGTGCAGGTAGTTTTTGAAGCAAAGGAAGACTATGCTTATTTAAGCTAATATACGTTTTATTTCAGCCGATACTTCTTCTGGAGACTTGCCATCAACAGAAACAATATGTGTAGCCTGATTGTAATAATAACTACGATCAAAAAGGTGCTTTGCGATATATTCTTTCATTTCCTCTTCCTCCTGTTCTGCAATCAATGGACGGTTATCCCTGACAGAAAGTAATCTGCCATACAGTGTTTCTATCGAAGCTTTCAAATAAAAAGAAACCACTCCATCACCATTAAGCAATTCGTGGTTATTGGCATAACACGGCGTACCACCGCCCAGACTTAGGATCATTTCTTTTTCTGAAGAGATCAATTCTTTAAAAATCTGGTTTTCCAACTTCCGGAAAAAGACTTCTCCTTTCTGTTCGAAGATATTTTTTATAGACAATCCTGCTCTTTCTTCGATAATTTCATCCAAGTCAAAAGCTTCGATTTGAGTTTTTTCAGACAACAAATGGGCAATTGTTGACTTTCCTGAACCCATATATCCCAATAAAACAATTTTTATCATTAAAGTAAAACCTTATAAATTAAGGCATTATAAAAGATTAGTAAAAAAAGACAAATTTAAAACAAAATTGCTTTGAAAAATAAATAATAAGAACGTATATTTGCACCCGCATTCAAGAAATTAATGACTCGATAGCTCAGTCGGTAGAGCACATCACTTTTAATGATGGGGTCCTGGGTTCGAGCCCCAGTCGGGTCACTACAAAATTTTGAAATTTCATTGAATGCAATGACTCGATAGCTCAGTCGGTAGAGCACATCACTTTTAATGATGGGGTCCTGGGTTCGAGCCCCAGTCGGGTCACAAAAGTTATTCGCCAAGCGGGTAACTTTTTTTGTTTACGGCCACGTGGAGAAATTGGTAGACTCGCCATCTTGAGGGGGTGGTGCTGCAAGGCGTATGGGTTCGAATCCCATCGTGGTCACTTTAAAAAAGGGAGAAATCTGAATGATTCAGATTTCTCCCTTTTGAATTTGATAAAAGCATAACTTGCCAAATGTCAGCAGTTTTAAGATACTCTAACCGTTAAACAATTTTCTTCGCTTTATTGCTCTCCCTTTTCTAAGCTGTACCGCATGATATAATGAAGGAACATCATTTGTCCATTCTTTTAGCGTTAAGATAATGCCTATAATTTCAATTCGTGTAATCATTCCAACCCAAAAACACATTTGGAACAGATAAACCGATTGGCATTCCAGTATTACCTGAATCAACGTGCCGAAAAGTAGTAATGTCCAAAATTTTGCCCCAAGTGAATGCGTTGCTATTTCTTTTTTAAATTTTAAAAAACTGACTGCATAAGTCAGAATTTCAGTCCCAATAAGAATAGAAACCAATAATATATTATTTTTAAAAAACTCCGGACACTGGATATAGGTTGCCAACGCAACACAGATGAAAAAAATCTGGTCAATGGTAGAATCCAGCCTTCTTAGCAGTTGTGTAGAAATATTTAATTTTCTTGCTATGATTCCGTCAAATATATCTGTCAAAAGACCAATTGTTAGTAATGACACTGCTATTGGCTTGTAGTTTTCAATGTTTATACAACTAAGAATAACAATTAAAAATCCAATTACTAATCTGGAGAATATTAAAATTTTGGGAATTTGATTCTTCATTGATTGATATAAAAGTTAGCTTTTCAATAATTTTCTTTTTATGGACTTTTCGCCTCTGCGTCTTTGAGAATAATTTCATTTTTCCACAAAGACGCAGAGACGCAAAATATTAACAACGTTCCAACAATCGATTTAGTTTAATAGCGACACTAAAATTGGATTGAACCCGTGATTTGAGTTTTATTTTTTCCAAATAACTGATGTTATCTTCATTTTTGAACCCTAAAAAAAATTTGTTGCTTATTTAAGGACAACTCTATTTTTAATTACTGAACTGTTATTCTTTTATGATGAGTCATTCTACATTTCAGATTACACAACGTTTCAACTACTCAAAAACAATAATAATCAACAGTTTACATTACTACAAGTACTTAAAATTCATAAAATTTCACAAATCAAATATGGAATAGTACAACAACACACCAACTCCAAATTCTGAATTTTGACAATAAAATGTTTATCTATGTTACTATTAATCAAAGGAATGGTTTGTAATAGATGCGTCTATGTACTGGAACAGGAGTTCAACAACCTTGGTTTCATGGAGCCGGATATTCAACTAGGGCGTGTAGTTCTTAAAACCAGCGGGATTCAAACATCAGACTTAACTATTATCCGGTCAATGCTGATAAAAAATGGTTTTGATCTTTTATACAGTAGAAATCAGATACTAGTCGAAAAAATAAAAGTACTGGTTGAAAACGGAATCAACATACAGCTTACAACCAATACTGCTCTAAAGTTTTCAACATACATCAGTGATAAACTGAATAAAAATTACGATACCTTGAGTGCTATATTTTCTTCAATAGAAGGAAATACACTTGAAAAACATATCATCCTTCAAAAAATTGAAAAGGTTAAGGAATTGTTGGTTTACACAGATCAGTCCTTATCCGATATTGCCTTTGCTCTTGGCTATAGCAGCCCCTCCCATCTTTCCAACCAACTAAAAAAATATACCGGTTTTACTTCTTCCTATTATAAGCAAATCAGGCAGGATAAAATTATCATTCAGAAACAAGCTAACAAAAATTAGTCTTTATTTTTCAATGTTAATAACTCTATTTCAACGAGTTAATCTTTAAGCAATACTTCCATGTAAATTTCGCAATTCTTAGCTGTAATTGTGCTAAAACCGCCTCCGGTTCCTCTTCTACATTTGCCAATAAAATCAATTGTTTGTTACATAATTTTAAAAAAGGACATGTACAGAAACCATACACACAAATTAGGAATCCTGATTCCATTAGTAAGCATTTTGCTTACAGCATGCCAGAACAAACCTAAGGAAGCTGCGGCACCAACTGTTGAAAACAAACTCCCTGTAGACATTATCGTTGCGCAGGAAAAAGCACTCGACCAAAGGGAAATATTTGTAGGCACCATCATGCCTCTTCGTGAAGTGGCAATTGTAAGTGAGACAGCACAAAAAATAACCAAAGTGGCTTTCCAAGACGGCGGCTATGTCAGTCAGGGAGCTGTACTTTATACACTCAATGATGCCGACATCAAATCCAAACTCAGGCAGGTACAGGCAGAGTTACAGCTTGCCAGACTAAACAAAGACAGGATGGCCAACCTATTGAAAACCGAAACCGTAAAACAGTCAGAATACGACGAGGCGTTGATGCGTTTTACCTCGCTCGAAGCGCAGCAAGATTATTTGCAGACAGAATTGGCCAAAACGGTGATCAGAGCACCTTTCTCAGGCAAAATAGGTATTTCTCAGGTACATCTGGGAGCCTATGTCTCACCTGGTACACCGTTGGTAAATCTACAGGACCAAGGCAATATAAAAATCAACTTTACACTTCCCGAAAGATATCTACCGTTACTAACAAACGGTACTCCCATTAAATTCAGCACAGGACTTTCAGAAGAATATTATAATGCCACCGTTACTGCTACCGAACCCGGACTTGATGCCCAAGGCAGAAGTCTACTGGTACAAGCCACAACAAGCAATAACAGTGGTAAACTCCGTGCCGGACAATCTGTCAAAGTCTACTTCAGCACAGAACAAAATGGCGCAACAGGTGTCATGATACCTACTGAAGCATTAATGCCCGGCGAAAAAGGTTATAATGCCTTTGTCATAAAAGGCGGTATAGCCAAACCCATACCTGTAACTATTAGTAACAGGACCGAAACAGAAGCCATTATCACTTCAGGCATAAAATCCGGCGACAGCATTATTGTTTCCAATATGTTACGTATTGGTGACGGAACTCCGGTACAAGCTGTTGTAAAAAAATAATCCATCTCAATTTGCAATATCATGAGCATATCCTCTTTAAGCATAAAAAAGCCGGTTCTGGCCGGTGTGTTTTCCCTTCTTATTGTCATTTTGGGCATCGTTGGATGGAAACAGCTCGGAATTCGGGAATTTCCGCTCACCGAGCCACCTGTAATCTCCGTTATTACCTTCTATCCCGGTGCCAGTCCTGATGTAATAGCGTCCAAACTCACCCGCCCAATGGAAGAATCCATTGCTGAGGCAAGTGGTATACGCACCATATCGTCCGAATCTAGAGAACAGGTAAGTGTTATTTCTATAGAATTCAATCGTGAAATAGATATTGAAGATGCCCTGAACGATGTCAGAGATAAGGTATCCAAAGCGCGGAAACAGCTTCCGGCAGACGTTGACCCGCCTATTGTAC
This sequence comes from Flavobacterium sp. 38-13, assembly GCF_001899155.1. NCBI lineage: Bacteria > Pseudomonadati > Bacteroidota > Flavobacteriia > Flavobacteriales > Flavobacteriaceae > Flavobacterium > Flavobacterium sp. 38-13. The sequence goes on along the minus strand of NZ_MKVG01000003.1, from coordinate 80,924 downwards.
AGAAAGCATCCTCAGCAGACAATCTTGTGGCTTTTCTTGAAGTAGAAAGCGACACTAAAGATATTAAAGAAGTAAGCCATATCGCTTCCACCGTCATCAAAGACAGGGTACAATCCATTCCCGGTATTAACAACGTAGCCATTGTAGGCGAGCATAAATATGCCATGCGGTTACGCTTTGACCCGGTAAAGCTGGCAGCCTATAAGCTAACTCCGGAAGACATTCGACAGGCATTACTCCGGGAAAACATTGACCTCCCATCCGGACGTATAGACGGTAACAGCAGCGAATTAAGTATACGCACACTTGGAAGGCTGACTACCGTAAACGATTTTGAGGAAATGCTCATCAAACAAACCGGCAATACTGTTATACGGCTCAAAGATGTAGGTTCGGCAGAACTGGGTGAAATGAATGAACGTACCGCTATCATCAACGAAACCGGAAACCTCAACCGTGTTGGTGTTGGCGTAGCTATACAAATACAACGCGGAGCCAACGCTATTGAAGTAGTCGACGAATTTTACAAACGTCTTGAGCAATTGCGTAAAGACATTCCATCCGACTACCGACTTATTGTTGGATTTGACTTTACACAATCCGTCCGTGAGTCTATAAAAGAAGTAGAAGAAACACTTTTTATTGCCTTCGGGCTTGTAGTCATTATCATCTTCCTGTTCCTGCGTGACTGGCGTTCTACTATCATTCCGGTAATTGCCATTCCGGTATCCATATTATCGGCCTTTTTCATCATGTATATCGCAGGCTTTTCCATAAATGTATTGACTCTTCTGGGGTTGGTACTCGCCATAGGATTAGTAGTAGATGATGCCATTGTGGTGCTCGAAAATATTTATAAAAAAATAGAAGAAGGCATGCCTCCTATACAGGCCGCCTTTAAAGGTTCCAAAGAAATTTATTTTGCCGTAATCTCAACTACCATAACACTGGCAGCCGTATTTCTACCTATTGTATTTATGGGTGGTATTAGCGGACAGCTATTTAAAGAATTTGCCATCGTCGTATCTGGTTCTGTATTGGTTTCGGCATTCGTTGCCCTAACGCTTACGCCTATGCTCAGTGCTTATTTCCTTAAAAAGAAAGAAGGGCCGGGTTGGTTTCATCGGGTTACCGAACCTTTCTTTGTGCGTATGAACAATGGATATGCCCGTCTGCTAACAACCTTTATGCGCTTCAGATGGATGGCATGGGTATTTCTGCTCATAACCTCCGGTCTCATTTACTTTGTTGGCCAAAAACTGCCTTCGGAACTGGCACCTGTAGAAGACCGTTCCAATATGAGCCTTATTGCCGTGGCCCCGGAAGGTGTCTCTTTCGATTACATGAAAAAACACATGATGGAAGTCGGTAAATATGTTAATGACTCAACAGACGGACTGTATCAGACTTACTCCATGGTGGCTATTTCCTTTATTCCAGCTCCGGCCCCTGTTAATGTTGCCGTACAGAGTATTTATCTAAAAGACCCTAAAGAAAGAAAAGCCAGTATACAGGATTTGTATAACCAATATGGTGCTGCATCTGCCAATTTCAGAGGATTCCTTCTGTTTCCTTACCTGCCGCCAACCATCGGTACGCGGTATGGTGGAGGTATGCCGGTACAGTTTGTATTGCAGAGCCAAAATCTGGATACCCTTACCGCTGCGCTTCCTAAATTTCTGAATGCCGTTCGACAGAGTAAAAAATTGATGTTTGCCGATGCCGACCTCAAAATCAACAAACCCGAAATAAAAATAAACATTGACAGGCAAAAAGCAGCCTTAATGGGCGTTTCTATGGAAGAAGTAGCCAGGACATTACAATTAGCACTTTCAGGACAACGTTATGGATATTTCCTGCGTAATGACAGACAATATGAGGTCATTGGACAAATGGAACGTGAATATCGAAATGATATCACAGACCTTAATTCCATTTACGTACGTTCTTCAACAGGACAACTAATTCCGCTAAACAATCTCATCGCTACCGAAGAAGCTGTAAGTCCGGCTGCCATATACCGTTATGATCAGTATACTTCAGCTACCATATCTGCAGCTCCGGCTCCGGGTGTGAGTCTTGCTGAAGGCATAGAAGAAATAGAAAGAATAAAAACCAAAGTATTAGGTGATAACTTCAAAACGTCATTAGCCGGCCAGTCTCGTGATTATAGAGAAAGTCAGGGCAATATCCTCTTTACTCTTATCCTAGCCCTGGTGATTATTTACATGATTCTGGCCGCACAATTTGAAAGTCTACGCGACCCGCTGACTATTATGCTTACCGTTCCGATGGCGGTTACAGGAGCCATCCTCAGCCTCCATTGGTTTGGTCAAAGCCTTAATGTATTCAGTCAGATTGGCATTATCACTCTCGTAGGACTCATTACAAAAAACGGAATTCTGATTGTGGAGTTTGCCAACCACCTGAAAGATACCGGACTCTCCAAATATGAAGCAGCCATACAAGCGGCAGAACAGCGATTCCGTCCTATTCTGATGACCTCTCTCGCTATGATATTTGGTGCATTGCCTATCGCATTAACCGCCAACAGCCGTCAATCACTGGGTATTGTTATCGCAGGTGGCCTTGTATTCTCAGGTATACTCACACTGTTCATCATTCCTGCCGTATACTCCTATCTGTCCAGTAACAAACGTAAAAAGGAAATTATGGAAATGGATGAGAGCGAAATAGCAACGGACCATCAATAATGACAGATATAAAAAAAGCCCATTTATCGCCCCGCAGTTGTCCCCATCCAACTGCACGGGTGATAAAAATGAAATTAGAAACAAATTTCGGCTAACCTTATATGATTATAAATATTTTTACGATGAAAAAAGCATCACATATACTCATAATAACGCTACTGCTTTTCATATGCAGCAGTCCATTATTCGCCCAGAAAAAAGAGCTTTCGCTACAGGAAGCACTGAGTATGGCAAAACAAGGAAACAAAACACTACAGGTGCAGGTACTGGAAGAAAAACATGCCATAGAACAGACACGGGAAAGCAGAGGCAGACTGTTGCCCGATATTTCTGCCGGGGTGGCCTATTCGCGTTACTTTGACCGACAAAATATCTTTCTTCCGGGGCCGTTTGCCGGAACTAATAAAGCTGTACAGGAAGTAGCCGTAGGTGGGAGAAATGCGTTCAACGGATTCGTATCACTGTACCAACCTGTTCTGGATATTGCTTCATACAGGCTGACAAAAGCATCCAAAATCAATGAAAAAATTCAGACCGAAAAAACAGAAGACCTAAAAAGCCAGGTGGCATTATGGGTGTCAACGCGTTATCTCGACATACTGATGATGAAACGCCAGCTCATTCTTTTACAACAAAGTCATGAGCGAAACGTACGTGCCTTAAAAGACTCCCGTGCTTTATTAGCTCAGGGCAAGGGACTGAAATCCGACACATTGCGGAGTTTTATAGCCGTAGAAAACTTAAAATCTTCTGTTTCCTATCTGAAAAACAGCATTGAAGTGTCTGGTATGGAGCTCAAAAGACTGATTGGAATGGAAGATGCACAGGAGTTGGAATTAACCGATGAACTGGAATCCGACATTCAGGCAAACCAAACCGAATTTCTGACCGTTAGCAAAGCATTGGAAATTGCCGAAACCAACCGTAATGACCTTAATGTACAGGAATTGACCCTCGAACTGCAACAGCAAAAATTATCAGCGGCCAAAGCAGCATTACTGCCCAAGCTTTCGTTAATCGGGCAATATCAGATACAGGCACAGGCAGATGATTTAAAACTTAATGATTATGTCTGGCCGAGGACTTCTTTCCTGGGTTTACAGGTTAGTATACCCATATTGAATGGCGGGCAAAACAAATCAAGAATTGGTCAGGCTAGAATTCTAGCACAACAGGAACAGATACGGCTGAAGGACCTGAAGGAAGAAGTAAAAACAACCCTGGCAAGTATCATCAGTAAATGGAAAGAAGCCACTTCTCAATTGGAAATCCAGATAACAACCGTACAATCTGCGGAACTAAATCACCAGATGACCGAAGACCGTTTCAAAAATGGATTAGGCTCCCGACTGGAACTCACAGATGCCGAACTGGCACTCACCCAGGCTAAAATCAACTATCTGCAAGCCATATACAATCTGCGTAGACTACATACAGAATTACAATATGCTTTGGGTGTGTTGGAGTTGTAGCAAATGTTTTCATTATTAAAAATGATTAACCCCGAAAAATTAAAATCTTTCGGGGTCTCCTAAAAAAGAGCAAACCAGATTATTGAAAATCTTTATCGCATTAAGATTATAATGACTGAAGGTTATAATTCAATCAAAATAAACTCATTATTTTCCGGCATATATATCATGCTGTTTTTACAGATAGTACTACAGCCGTCATCTTCAAGACAGTCATAAATCACGGAACCACATGAAAACTTACCATCACATTCTTTAGTCCAAATGTCTTTGCCTCCCTTAGTACAGGTTATCTTATATTTTTTTCCAGGTGCTATTAAATCCGGGTTTGTTGGATTTTCTTTACTTAACAACCTTTCAGATATTGGAAAAAAATCAAGTTCTTTTTCTACTACTTTAATAATCTCAATAGTTTTATTTTCTTTGTCCCATAAGTAATCAATATAAAAAGCATTATCCTCTTTTTGTGTTGTTACATTTTCTGCTATAACTTTCTCAAAGAATGAATCTATAGGAATTTTTTTATGCTGCATATTTTCCAATGTGGTATCCTCTTGTTGACAGCTTACTGTTATCAAACAAATTGCTAAGATTCCGTAAACATTGTTTTTCATGGCTTAAAATATAACGATTGATTTCTTACTCTTTTAAGGATTTTCGAATTATCCCAATAAAAGTTCGCTTTTTGATGTAATAATCTTCATTTACAAAAGATTAATTTAAAATTACTTATAAAAGAAATTATAGCCGCTACACAAAAGGATAGAATTTAAGTATATGTTTAAATTCTATCCTTTTGTGTAGTATTTAAACAACAATTTATATAGATCAAACACTTAGCTCTATGATTAAACGACGCCAAAATCAATGTCGCTACAGAGTGCTTAATTACCATTCTATCTTACCAAGTTACACTCTCTTGACTCAAAATTGTGGCGGTTATTTCTAATAAATGTTTTACATATAAAATATACCATAGAGCCAGTGAGTGGCAATATCGCTAATACAAAAGACCAATTTACTTTTTGTCGTTTCGTAAATGTTTTTTCCTTGTTTAAATCGTAAAATGAATACGCTATAAACAAAACTAATGTCACAAGAATTGTAATTGCCATTTTTTCACTATTTAGATGAGACTACTTCTTCTAATATTATTTTTTTCAATTCCTTTTCAGCCAACCTTTTCTTGGAGTAAAAATCAAAGCAAGACCATTGTAATTTCCTTTGATTGTATAAACTCCCGTTTTTGTCTGATTTTTATCTAAATAAAATTCATAAACCCCTGTTTTAGGATAGGATAAAAGTTGTGAATTATTAAAAAACTCTATCTGAAACAAGCCAATGTTAGTTTTATAATTCACTCCTAACGAAACATCCAACGAACCTGTTACTTGCTGTTCTGTTGAATTTACATTAAAGAAAATCCGTTCTTTTTGCTTACTATAATCAAATACAACAGCTGATAATTCATCATCCCCTCCTCCTCCTGTTCTTATATCCAAACTCATCCCTAAACCAACTGCAAAGTTTAAATTATTGCTCATGGGTATAAGGTATTCTGTCTTCACAGTTTGTGAAAAAATGAATTGATTTGCTATCTCAAAGCCGCTTAAATATTCAGAATAATTGTATCCTGCATTTAAATCTTCATTTGAAATTTTGATATTGAAGGTGGGTTTAAATGTTTTTACTATAACTCCTGCTTTAAAGTTAAAATTATTCTTTTGATAAAAATTATAGAAAAAACCAAATTGAGCTGAGAAATCCTTATTAAATGAGATACTGGGCGAGTTCCCTTCATAGCCAGCACCAACTTCGTATCCTTTCAGTAAGGAAGGCTGTAACACCAAACTAATTTTAGATAAATTTTCTCCAAATAATTTTTCGGCAGTTTGGGAATGTATTTTAGTAGGAATACATAATATAAAAATCAAAACGCTAATAATTCTAGTACATATCATAATAGTCTAATCTTAAATTTATAGAACCTTGTTTATGATAGCTATATGCTTTTTGAGGCTTTATCCCTATAATTAAGCTCGCCCCATCAAATCGCTGCCCTCTAATTTTAGCCTTCACCCTTCTCCTCCTCTTTTCTTTAACTTTGTGTTTTTCAAAAGCTATCCCACAATTTTGATACAAAACACTATTATTTGCTATATCGCTTCCTGTTACTCCGGCAGCAATCCGCGTTCTGGCTCTTTTCCATTTGCCATTTTTCTTTTTATAACCTACAGTTAGAGCCGATATTTTTCTTGCTCCCCAGGAATCATTATTAATGACTTTTGATTTTATTTTTATTCTATTCGTACCGTTCAGGTAATATCGTGTTTTTTTTATGTGTGTTTTACATTCTGCTGAACTTTGCAAATTTTCATTTGTTTTTATCTTCTTCACAACTATTACATTTGGATTATTGGTAGGTATTAAGCCTCTACTGACCTGTTTTATGGCATTTATGTCCCAATCATGAACCTCAATCCAGTTAAAATTGTCTATTAGTTTATAATAAATATATCCTGTCTTTTTTTCTCCAATGATAACTTCGTTATTAACACTAAATAAAGCTCTTTCCGTTTCATCATATATGAAATGATTGTCAGGATCTTCATTAATGTTCCAGTCGCCGTCTCCTTGAGATTCAATCCATTTATTTTCTAATATTTCTACTTTTTTGCGAAGAGAACAGAAGGCCAAATCATCCTCAAATCTTACCAAAACATTATCTTCATCAAATCCTGCAATATCTGCTAAATCATCGTACTTTTCATCGGTTATGTTATCAGGAATTGTGGCATCAAATAGGTCACACTCCTTATCAATCATTTCATCCAACTTATCTGCTGTTTCCCAAAGTTTTTCCCAAGATGGAAAAATTAAAATATCACTACCGCAATCACTGCCTTTATCTATTTTAATGGATTCAATATAACTAAACATTGAACTTCGTCTTTCTCTTCGTACAAAGGAATTATTATTTTCTACATTTTGTTTTTGAAATGAATCCGGATTATCACAAGATAAAATCGTAATGCCTACTAATAGCAGTAACTTTTTCTTCATGGCTTTTAAAATTTATTTTTTCTAAGGAGCTCTTATTACAGATGAGATAATTTTAATCATCATAACACAGAAATCCACTTTTTTTGATTTTTTTTAAAGTTATTTTTTAAGAAACAAATAACTGCTACACAAAAGGATAGAATTTAAGCTTAAATCTAAATTCTATCCTTTTGTGTAGCAACAGACATATCTTCAAAATCCATTTTAATCCTTTCATCTTCTTACCGACCTATTCTACTTATGCTTTTAAATTCAAATAAATTTTACAACACATAGCCGTAATTGTGCATAAACCTTAATGACAAGCACTTATACATTTGCCTATACAATCAATTGTTTTCAGCCTACAAATTATTTCAGGCAACTAACAATTAACAGACAAATTAAAACACTAACTAAAATAAATATGGAAACCAGTACTGCAACAGCACAGTCAACACCTTATAGCAAACGATGGGCGGCCCTTTTCTTATTATGCACCGCCGAGTTCTTAGTAATCATGGACACCTCAATTATTGGAGTAGCATTACCGGCAATAAAAGAAGATTTGGGCTACTCGCAAACCGGCCTGCAGTGGATTTTTAACGCCTATGTTATTCTGTTTGGTGGTTTTTTATTACTCGGCGGACGCCTATCGGATTTGTTTGGTGCTCGTAAAATATTTATGTGGGGCTTTGTCATATTGACCGCAGCTTCATTGCTGGCAGGTATGGCCTGGTCTGAATCCGCACTCAATACCGGAAGAGCCCTTCAGGGATTAGGTTCTGCATTCATTGCACCGGCAGCATTAACCTTAGTTATCTCCAAGTTTACAGACCCAAAAGAACTGAACAAGGCACTGGGATTTTGGGGAGCATCTGCCGCAGCAGGCGGTTCTGCCGGAGTTTTCCTGGGTGGTGCCATCACTGAATGGCTTTCATGGCATTGGATATTCCTTATTAATATTCCAATAGGCATTATTGTGCTGCTTCGCAGCCGGAGCCTGCTATTTACCGGTGATACCCGAAAGGGAAAAGTGGATATGGCAGGTGCAATTCTGGCTACAGCCGCTCTTATACTAATGGTATATGCTATAGTAGCGTCAGAAACCGCAGGTTGGGACTCGGTTCAGACTATCGGTCTTTTAATCGTATCATTGGCATTGCTATTTGCCTTTTATTTAACTCAAAAACATAAAAGCGAACCTTTGGTGTCGATGTCAATTTTCAAAGTTCCCAATCTTTCGGCAGGTAACATCGTGATGGGATTACTGGCAGCAGCATGGATACCGTTATGGTTTTTTCTTAATCTGTATTTGCAGCAAACCTTACATTATTCAGCATTCAACAGCGGACTTGCACTATTGCCGATGACATTGGCTATTATGTTCCTGATGGTTGGTGTTACAGGAAAACTGGTCGCGAAGTTTGGTTTTAAATCCAATATGATTGTAGGATTGCTGGTGCTTGCCGCATCACTGTTTTTATTTAGCATAGCCCCAACAAACGGAAACTTTGTAACTCATGTATTGCCTGCATCATTACTTGGTGCGATAGGCATGTCACTTACCTATATTCCCGGAACAATAGCCTCCATGTCTGGTGCAAAACCAGAAGAAACAGGATTGGCATCAGGGTTAGTCAACACGAGCTATCAGGTAGGTTCGGCTCTGGGATTGGCAATCATAGTAACCATTTCTGCCGCTAAAACGAATGCTCTTAAAATGGCCGGGGAAGTAGAAACCACAGCTCTCAATTCCGGTTTTCAAACGGCGTTTTTCTCTGCGGGAGTGGTTTGTATTGTCGCTGCTCTTATTGCTATGGCATATATACGTTCACCAAAACAGTAACCTGTACTTTTCTATATTTCAATCACCCTCACCATCTTAAGTTGCAAAACCCGCCTTGTAGGCGGGTTTTGTAGTTAAACTATATAGTTTTTCACTTAAATAAAATAAGCGATGCCAGTCATGATTTACATCAATTTGATAAATTGATAGTAACAAAAGATTTACTTTTTAGAATTTATTTTCTTTATCAGGAGTACTAACAAAAAGAAAATAATCAGGAAAATAAAGAATGGAAACAAAATATTTTAACTTTGAGAAGGGGGAATCAAATCTTTAATAAATGCTGCCGCTGATGCTGCCGCTCCTGCCAATACAGTAGCTTCGAAAGAAGCTGATGGATTTTTCTGTTTTTCTTCTTGATATGCTGCAGCATCTGTTTTCGCATATTCTTTGATTTTACACCAGGCACGTCGAAAGAATTTTCCTTCGCTACATCTCCTCTCTGATAAACCAATTGCGTTGCGATTGATTAATATAGTCCACCTTTCCAGATTTGTTGACCAATAAATAACTGAATATGAAAATACATCTGTATAATTTTGCCAAGCTATTAAATCATTCCTTTCTCTTATATATAGGGGCCTGTAGGATGAAACAAAATTTTTAAATTCATCTAAGTTTCTGAAATCAGAATTATCAAGTCTTCGATTTAAATTTTCTATTTCAAGATTTAATTGCCTTGAAAAATCATATCTCACATTTGGGGTATTTATTGTATATCTATATCTTTTTAATGCTAAATCATAATATTCAAATGCGGAAAAGAATTCTCTTGAATAAACATGAATATTTGAGGTATTTATATTTCCTCTTCCTCTCAAATAAGCATACATCTCATCTAAATAAGCATTATGCAGTTGTCCTGCGGTCATTGTAGACAATACTCTTCTTTCTAATTTAGAATCTTCCTTTTCATTAGAAATTGCCTTTTCTTCAATACTAGAATCAGAACTGTCACACGATACGAATGTAAGACTGCTAACTAAAAATAAAAACAATACTTTTTTCATGGCTTTAACATTTAAAATTGTTCTCTACTCTTTTTAAGGATTTTCGAGTACCCTCCATAACAGATCACGACTATTTTGCAATAATTATGATTTGTGCCTATACATTAGGCTTTAATTTTAATATTCATTCTAGAATAACAAATCGAGTAAAATAAATTCTGTAATTATTATTAAAGAATTCATTCTTTCTTTTGAAAGTATTTTTGGGACAGATAAGCTCCCATCCCTCCACCTATAAAAAAAGAAATTATTACAATTAATGTGGCGTTTATAGAATGCATAATTATTTAATTAGGGTATCTACCTAATTACTCTACATATCATAAAAATCCTTGTTTACAGTTATATTATACAATCTATGATAACTATATAACTTATTATCCCGTATTCCAAAATATTGTAAAGAAAAAAGAGGATTAGTTGTTTTAACGGATACTAAACGCCTTTTTTTCTCCTTAAAAAGATGAAGGGTTCGTTCCTGATTACAATTGGCATATGTTGTACCTGAAGTATTTGAACTTTGTCCATTAATTCCAACCGCAATCAATAACCTCCTTGGTCTCCATACTCCATTTATCTTTTTATAACCTCTGGTTTTAGATATAATCTTACTTGGGGAAAACCAATGAGGATGTTGTACCCTACTGCTTCTTTTTATTGCATAAAGACCTGAAAATTCATATGAATCTTCATAAACCATAGTTTTGCACCCATATGATGCTCTTGTTGTTCCAGGGGTAACCACTATTACATTTGGATTGTCTGTTGGAATTTTTCCCTGACTTACCTGGGAAATCGCTTTTAAATCATTATTGATGACTTCAATCCTGTTTCCTTTATCATTCAAGAATTTATAATATACATAACCTCTTTTTTCATCATTAACAATGACTTCGCCATTAGAGCTTAATAAAGCTCTTTCAGCCTGATCCTGAATAAAATGATTATCAGGATCTGCATTTGCATCCCAACCCCTATCACCTTGTCGACTCAACCAAACCCTTTCTAACGATTCAATTTTACTTCTTAAAGAGCAAAAAGCCAAATCTACTTCAAATCTGCGCAGTACGTTATCTTCATCAAAACCTGCAGCATCAGCTAAAGTATTATACCTGTCTTCAGATATATTATTTGGAAGATTTGAGTCAAATACATCACAATCCCTCTCTACCATCTGGTCTAATCTATCAACTGTTTCCCAATAATGATTCCAACTTGGAAAAATTAAAATGTTGTTTTCACAATTTACCCCATTATCAATCCGTGTTGATTGAATGTAGTTAAACATTGAACTTTGCCGCTGTCTTCGCATTAATGAATTATCATTGTTTGCATTTTGTTCCTGTGGCAAATCCGCTCGTTCACAAGAAACAGCCATTAATCCAACTAGAATTGATAGGCTTAAAATAATTTTCTTCATAAGTGTTTAATTAAATTTTGATAAAATTATTCGTAAAAGAGTTAATAGTCGCTACACAAAAAGGCAGAATTTACTTTCAAAATTGAATTCTATCCTTTTGTGTAGTATACTGATTAACAAAAATTAAGGAGAAAAAAAGGACGTCTTATAGACGTCTTTTCTTTAATTTTAATTACCTGGCATATCATAATAGTCCTTGTTTACAATTAAATTTCCTCTTTTATGATAACTAAATAATTTATTATCCTGTAATGAAAAATTGTATCTCCTTGGAGTCCCGACAGGAGCTATATTAGTTGTACTTTTTACAACAACCTTTACTTTACGCCTTTTTTGTTCTTTAAAATGACGAGGGTTATTTTCTTCAATACAATCTATATATGCTGAACCTGGAACATTAGGAGTTTGTCCATTAATCCCAGCAGCTATCAACAGTCTTGCTCGTTTCCAACCTCCATTTTTTTTCCTTTTATAACCATTAGTTTTAGAAACAATTCTACTCGCAACAAGACTTGTACAAGAATTATTTGAACATATTGTCCCAAAAGCAGGTCTTACCTTACTGGTTCTTTTTAATCTGTTAGCACCGGAAATTTCATAAGCATATTCTGTAACTTTACGTTTACATTTATTGGAATCACTTTCTTTCTCCGGACGAACAACCACAACATTTGGATTCCCTGTTGGGATTCTTCCACGACTCACCTGAGAAATCGCATCCCTATCATTATTGAGAACTTCGATACGGCTTCCTTCATCGTCTAAAAATTTATAATAGACATAACCTCTTCTGTCGTCACCAACAATAACTTCAGCATTAGGGCTTAGTAAAGTTCTTTCAGCCTGGTCATCAATAAAATGGTTATCCGGATCTGAATTAGCATCCCATTCCCTATCACCTTGACGATCCAGCCAAGCTGTTTCCAGCGATTCAATTTTACTTCTTAACGAACAAAAGCCCAAGTCGGTTTCAAATCTGCGCAATACGTTATCTTCATCAAAACCTGATGCGTCAGCTAGGATATCGTACCTTTCTTCAGATATATTATTAGGAACAGTTGAGTCAAACGCTTCACAATCCCTATCAACCATCTGGTCTAATCTGTCTATAGTTTCCCAATAGTGTCTCCAGCTCGGAAAAATTAAGATGTTGTTTTCACAATTAGCATCACTTTCGATTCTTGTAGATTGGATGTAGTTAAACATCGAACTTTGTCGCTGTCTTCGCATTAATGAATTATCATTGTCTGCATTTTGATCTTGCGGCTGGTCTGCACTTTCACAAGAAACAAGTACCAAACCAGCTAAAAATGATAGGCTTAAAATAATTTTCTTCATAATTTATTTAATTAAAATTTTGATAAAATTACCCGTAAAAGAATTAAAAACCACTACACAAAAAGGCAGAATTTACTTTCAAAAATAAATTCCACCCTTTTGTGTAGTATTTTGACTAACAATCAATTAAAACTATTTCTTTATTTTTGTAAAAAGCCCATAAAAAAAGCTCCTGACTCAAGCAGTAAGGAATATATGCACTTAACTTTTTAGCCATGCAAAACACCTATACTAAACTTAACCCTACAGAACAAGCTTATGTAAAAGCCTATCTTGAAATAGCCAAAGCTTTTGACAGACTCACCTATAAAAACATTTATATATTTGATTGCATTCAACGAAAAATTGAATATATATCCAATCATCGCTTTTTCTTACACAATCACACACCGGAAGAGATTATAGGAATGGGTGAAAAGTTTTTCCACACCTTTATCAAAATGGAAGACCAACCTATCGTAAGTCAGGCAAATAAAGCGGGTTTTGCCTTTTATGCCGAACTACCCGAATCTGAGCGCAAAAGCTATACATTGGCATATAATTTTCATCTGGTTGATGAAAACCAAAATGCTTTACTTGTTAACCACAGGCTTACCCCATTATTAATAACCAATGAAGGTAAGATATGGAAAACTTTAGGTATGATTTCATTGGCCACAAATAATTCGCCTGGAAACATAACACTTACCAAAGATGGAGACAATTCCATTCTGAAATATGATATGGAAGCAGACCAATGGATAGGCCATAGTAAAATAGTGCTTTCTGAAAGAGAAATCCAGATTCTTCGTTTTTATGCCCAGGGACTCACAATCAATGGAATTGCTTCTGTACTAAACCTGTCCGCCGATACCATCAAATTTCATCGCAGAAACCTGCTTCAAAAGATGGAAGTAAACAATATTAATAAAGCACTGGCATATGCGACGGCACGTAAGCTTATATGAAGATTATCCCAACAGGGCATCATCCTTATTTACTACAATCAGTAAATATTACAAATCTAATTAGCAATACCATAAGGATAAAAATTCATGATTACGGAAATTTGGCTATATAAAAAATCAAATTATGAATACACATCAGCACACAGCCAAACCGATAGTAAGAATTACTTCTGAGCCACAAATCATAGCCGCTGACGAACCGGCATTCTTTGTCATTTCGGTTACCGAAAATTATAAAAATATTCCTTTGGAAGAAGTACACACCATGAAAATGCATCTCTTGCTGGTAAACGAAGAATTAACATGGTTTGACCATATTCATCCCGAAGAACAGGTGGACGGAACTTATTATGTTTCCGAAACTTTTCCATCTTCCGGGAAATATCTTTTGTTTATGGATTACAAACCCATTGACCATCCGGCAGCTATTGCAAAACATACTATTGAAGTAGCTGGTAAATATCTTTACAAAAGGTCTGAATCGGATACAAAGTTGGCATCCGTTATTGATGGCTATACGGTAATCTTAGTCAATGGAAAAGACTTAAAAACAAATACCGGACAAAGTCTGCAATTTTCAATTGAAAAAGACAGTATCCTTCTTGAGGAAAAAGACATGCAACCTTATCTTGGAGCCAATGCACATATTGTAATGATAGGCAAAGCTGATAAAGATTTCCTTCATATACATCCCATGTCTGACAATCGCTTTCCAATCTATGCTGAAACCTATATTGAAAAAGCCGGTTTATACAGGATGTGGGTACAGTTTAAAATAGACGGAAAAATCCATACCACAGATTTTACAGTAGAAGTTTCAGAAGGTGATGAAACGGAAGGAAACCATAACAGCCACGGTGCTCATCATTAAGAAAAGAAAAGAAGCATCAACTCATTGGTGTACAAATTTCAATTAAAAAGCCATCAAGGTCTCTTAGATAAGCAACGATTTGTCCCCACGGTTTTGTTTTTGGATTTTCAACAACAGTGGCACCAGCATTTACAGCTTTTAAAATAGTTTCCTCTACATTTTCTGTTGTAAAACCAATTTCAATTCCAAATGGCCTTGTTGCTAAATTGCTTTCTATAAAACCATCTGTCAAGTTTGATTTTGCTAATACTGTTGAAGCAAACGAAAGTGTCGTTTCTCCAACTAAAAGTTCACCATAATCGTTTTCAGGTGACACAAATTTTCTTGAAAAGCCGAATGCGTCTTCATAAAACTCAATGGCTTTTGTCACGTCCTGAACGTATAAAATGGTGTAAGCAAATTTTATCATTTGTCGTTTTTATTATTTTTATTCGTTAATGTCAAAGCTCTGTATTGGTAGTTTGGTTGGTTAAAATTACGACTAATGGTTGTACCTTTGATGTAATAAATTTAGTATTGATTTTGATGAAATCCTACTTTCAAATTTGTACAGATGTTTTATAGGAGCATTCCCAAAATCGTGTTTATTATTGCTTCAATTGCCCTAATTTCTTTAGTATTTCGGTTAATTCATCGGGTTTATTTGTTCCTATGAGCAATTTCTTATTATCTGTAAATTCAAGTTGCAGGCCTTTGTTACCAGAAACATTAAGTGCCTTTCCTTTTCCCATAAAACCGTAACGCAAACCCCATCCCCCATACTCAGCAATGGGAGCATATTGTCTGACATAACATTTTGTCAATGTCTCCCAGGCATAATGCCGGAACTTTAAATGAAAAGGAAAAAAACGGACATAAATCCCGTCTTTCCTTATTATGGTCTCAAGCCGGAAGCTAACAAACAGAAAGGTAAGGAATACCGTTAGTGCCGTTGTTATTATAAGTCCTGTATTGCTCATCGGTTTGTCTCCATAGGGTTCTCCGCCAACAACCTGCTTAATTACACCAAACAAAAAAAGTCCGTTAATGCCTAACAGGATGAACCAAAGCCACCATTGCCTGAACCTTTGTCTTTCTGTAAATAGGATTTCATCTGCCATAGCTTTATTTAATATTCTTTTTTATTGCAATTGATTTTCAAAATAAATAGTACCTAAAAATGAAATATAAGATTTAAAAAGTCCTAGAAAAAAAGTTTTTCTTATCAGTTTGATCTGAATCTTTCAAACGATTGCCAATATTTATCTTTGTAAATATCATGTGTCAGATTTAAGATTCCAGAATAGTTTTTTTCTAGTTCATGAAGTACTTTAGAAGGCTTTCTGAAGTCTTTACATGCAAAATAAATTATTCTTTTACTATCAGCGGTTTGTCTTCCAATATTTAAATAACCTTCAAAATCTTTGAGTTCTGACAATATTTCATCTTCAAACCTGTCTAATAGTTCATGAGTACTGTCATCTGGCATACCCTTATTATTCCCATCAAATTGAACAGTAACACTTAAAATCCATGGATGGGATGCTTTGCTGTCCCAATCAAGAAGTGTTGTATTAATAATTGCTAATAAGGGAAGACCATTATCTAGTATTGCTTCAAAACCTGAGTAATTATCATTTTCTGTGTTATAACGAACTCCATTATATTTTTCAATAAATTCTTTTTCTCTCCAAATGAGATAGTCTTTTAATTTTGCAATCGGAATTAACTCTTTTTCTGCTTGGGCTTTTGAAATAATGGTTAAGTTATCAATAGTTGTGACAGCATTTAATTCTCCAAGATAATTGTCAAGGAATATGTAAACACCACTGGTAATAGTTGATATGTGTTTTCCTTTATAGTCATTATAGACAATGACTATGTCAATTTCATCAGGATAATTTTTATATTCAATTGAATAGAAAGATAAATTTTCAGTACTAAATGTAAAATCCTCCATTTTAATACTATTACTTCCCATACTTGTGGCAGGCTTTAATGCTGTAAATTTCCAATTTGGAATCATTGGAGCCATACTTACGAGTTCCTCAACAAATACAATGTTTTTTAATACTCCATCGGCTGTAAATATTAATTCAGCAACATTATCATCATACATGCCAGTTAGATAGAAAAATCCTTCTTTCAGCTCTCCAAGTTTTGGGGATAGCTTATTAAAGAATTTTTTTTCAATATTATCTCCTTTTCTTACAGATTTATAGAAGGTCATTTCGTTTGCCCGAAACCAATTCCAGAAATCCTCGTATGTCTGTATTTGCTCTTCTTTTTTACCAAAAATTTTATCCAGGAGTCCCATCGTTAGTATTATTTTTATATTTATAACCAAATATTTCGCAAATAAGAAGTTATACCTCTAATTTCTTTAAATTAAAGAAAATTCATGAGAAAAAATCAGATTTTTACTAAAGTCAAATTAAAGATTACCAATTCATAAATATTTACTACCCCCATGTTACCGCAAAACAACATTATTATAAACAGTTGCTTATTTGCTGTTTAATGTCTCATCCACAAATTTTATCCAATTGTATTCTGATACTGAACCGTCAATAAAATAATCCGGTTGTAAACCGATATCGTCTATGGCAAAATCCGGAATTCTGTAACTTCTTGACAAACCATAGTAAAGTTCAAAATCTTTACAAGGCGATTCAATAATGTTGACATTAGAAATATCCAGCATTCCGTGGGTAGTCTTTCCGTATAGCTTGACCTTCTTGCTTTGTTTTGCGGTCAATAAAAACTGTTCGGTCGTACTTCCGTTTTTTTCATTAATTACAATACCAATGTTTTCCGGGTATCTTGTTATTTCTTTACGGGTCTGTATAAAAACATCTTTATTAAAAATATCTACAAATTTTCCAAGTGATGCGTTTAAAGTCTCATAATATTTTTTGAAGCCTTCCTGTGATTCTTTGTCAAAGTCAGGATTTTGGGAAAGCTCCAGCATTCTCTGGTTATTAAGAGGCGTAGAATAAAACAGGGTACCCACTGTTCTTATTGGGTTGGTGTATAAAAATGGGATTAACGAACTGTAACTTGCATCGCTACCTCCCGGATTATTACGGACATCAATAATCAGGTTTTTTGTTGCCAAAATTATATCCTTGTTTTTCTCAATAATGCTGTCGATGTGCTTCTTTTCTGAAATTTCAAAATCAGGAATCCTCAAATAAGCAGTATTCTCATTTAATTTTTCAAACAGCGGCTTGGCAGTATCCAACCATTGAATTTCTTTTGAAATAGTAGCATTTTCCTTAATATCAGGATACTTCTTCTGTAAAATCGTGGTATTAAGTTTTAGATAAGTATTTCCTATGGTTGTAATTTTACTAATCTTTTGGGGAGACTTGTTTCCTAAATAAAGAGTTCCGTCATTTTCAGTAAAAACAGTTTTTACATCACCAACTTTCCAGTTTTTATTGGTGGAAGAAAGGATTGTGCCTATATATTCGTTGTTTCTGCGTTTTATTGCGATAACATAACTGCCAAAACTCCAAATCCCTTCATACTTATCCTGTGTCTTCTTTTTACTCAAATATTTTTTAAAATCTTTTTCATTAACGGGGATATTTTCAACCGTGAAATTGGTTTCCTGAACTGGCTCTTTTAAATATTTAATCCCAATATGTCCGTCACGAAAAAACCGAACCCATTTATCTATTACTATGGCACATTCTTTATCATTTGGAAGCTGTTTTGCTTTTTGCAAATACATTTGGCTATGAAGTTCATAAGCATCTCTTCCTTTTTTACTGATTATATATTCAAATCCTGCGTCGTTTTCTTCAAATGTTTTTTTCACCCAATTAAAATTGCTTTCACAATCACAGTTTTGGGCATAACTAAAGGTGGAAAAAGTTAATAATAGAAGTGGTAGAATTTTTCTTTTCATTATGATAGTATGTAATTTTTATATTCTGAACATGAATCTGCCTGGTGCAACGGTAGGATTGCATTACAGTGAAATTCATGGGGGTATTTTATTGTCTTTTTTGATTGTTTTTATAGTTTCTCACCAGGACATAGACTGAAAATAGAAAAGTAATGCTATAAATAACAGCTAAGCCTGTATGCTCAAATTTTAGTGTTTTAAAATCGAACTGTTTAAATAAGACACTTCCTAGAATGATTGCTATTATACCAAAAATAAACGATGACGCTTTGTTTTTTTCCATGATTTTCAATGTTTTATCAAATACCAATCAGGTACTCCGATTTTGTATCTAAAATACTTATTTTTAGCTATATTTTATTTCCGTTCTTATCAAAACTATCGGAACAATAAATGTTGCGACTGCAGTAAACCGGCTCTATTTCTGCACTGTGTTATAGCTAGCTTCTCTTTCTGTATATTTTGACTCCTAACCAAATAGTAATGCTGATGATTAATAGCAGTATAATTACCAAACCTGTCAGGTATCCTAAACCGTAATCGGTTAGGCGATTGTAATCACATATAAATATTCTCCCTATTTTATAAGTCAAGATTAGACCTATTATCAATAGAAGGAAAAAAAGTATTTTTCTCATTATTTTGGGTTTTATTTTAAAAATCGCAGAGAGGGGAAATATTTCATCCCACTCTCTGCTGGAATTTTCAGCTTACTTTTGAACTGTTGTAGTTGTTGGTGTGTAAATACCAAAAGTCAAACCAGCAATTAAACCGTTAATAAACGAATGTTTTGTAGTAACAGTATAGTCAGTTGCTCCTTCAGCCATTGCTTTAGCATCCGAAACTCCAACCGGAGCCAAACCATAAATTACATAGTGATTCCATTTTGAAACTTTTTGCTCTCCTTTAGCTCCTTTTCCTACCACAGTAGTGTAAGTATAGCATGAAGTAAATAGTGTTGAGCATAGCAAAGCTCCAACTGCCAGAGTGAAAACTCTTTTTTTCATAAATTATCTTTTAAGTTAAATTTCCTTACTCATAAGGCTTTTCAGTAACGCCCCGTTTTTTGAGTGGTTTCTGGTCTCCACTATATTTTAATTTATTACACACTTCGTTTTTCACAGATTTTTGATTACTGCCAATCCAATCTGATAACAAATTCATCCGAAAGAGAATAATTTTTGAACTTTTTTTACCTTGAACCTTTATTGAAATATGTTCATTTCTTCATTATAGACAGGACTCTGTATACCCAGGAAATTCAATACACTGTGAAACACGTGGTGTTGCGTTAGTGACTTGTTGGGCTTGAGTTGTTTTGAGCCGTCAGACACCCAAACCAGAAAAGGAATTTCATACTGTTCCTTTGGAGCAATGCTCATAGGCATTCCGTGCATGTACAGGTTTTTCTCTCCCAAGGATTCACCATGGTCTGAAACAAAAATCATCGAACTTTTATACTCTTTCAACTGTTTCAGGTTTTCTATCACACCGTTCAGAATATAGTCCGTATAGACGATGGTGTTATCGTAGGCATTGATAAGTTCATCCTTTGAACAGTTACCCAATTCGACACTGTTGCATACGGGCTTGAAATTCTCAAACCGGGACGGATACTTTTTACTATAAGTAGGTCCGTGACTTGTACTGGTGTGTAATACCACCAACACCTTATCTTTTTTGCTGGCAAGTATCTGTTCTTTCAACCCTGACAATAAAACTTCGTCATAGCCACATCCTTCACCCTGGCAATCCGGCAGGAGAGCATCACGCTTCTCGTAGTTTTTTATATGAACCGGAGGTTCTCCCCAATTAGTTGTTCTCCAGATGACCTCTGCCTTGTTCCTGTAAAGATAGTTTGGCAGTATTTCATACAGCTTTCCCGTATCGGCATGCTCCAGAATACATTTCACTCCCGCGGTAGTATAGGTGGCACAGGAAGTCGCTTCAAAATGGTAGAGGTTTTCCACTTTGGAAAGTAGCGGATTAGTATTTCTCGCATATCCATAGAGTGAAAAATTCTGCTTCCTTGCTGATTCTCCGATAACCAAAACCACAACCGATTTTTTGGTATCTTTTATAGTAGCATCCGGCAACAGAATTTCTTTCTTGTTCTTCTGGTATTTGTGAATATAAAACAAAGAGGTGTTTACAGTATAAGACCAGGGCATTGCAAGTCCTCCCAGTTGTTTTGAGTTTTTATCAATCCACAGCAAGTTACTGGCATTGGCAAATGCCATACCTACTATAAACAACAGTGTAAGAGACAAAGTGGTTAAAAATTTCTTCAGCGGCACACTTGCTATTTTTGTTTTGACAATAAAGACAGCGGGAATAATTCCTAGAAAGATGACATATAGCACCAATTTAAAAGAAAAAAAGCTGCTGGATTCTTCATAATTGGTATTGAGGACATTGCCAATCATACTTTCGTCTATAATGACACTGTAGGTATTGACAAAATACACTGCAACTGCGCTAATGATAAAAAATAAAACCAATAAAAATTTCCCGACCGGACGAGAGAGATAAAGTATCAGGTAGAAAGCAAAGGCATTGGCGACCAGCATCAGCACCACGAGACTTACAATCAGAAGAATGCCGTTTCCACTTTTGTAGTCAACATTATTAAAGACATAGCCATAGAATGGAAAATGGAAAAACACAAAGTTCAATAAACTCATCAGTAAGGCAAAATGGGCTAACTTCAGGTTATTTTTTATCTTTAACATAGACCGTGAAAATTTTATACAATGAGACAACTAAGCTAAGGAATGCGAGGTAAAACACTATCAAATTTTCATTAATTATTTTGGTAATTAATAAAATAGCACTAACCAGAAATAGAAGAAGAATGACGTGATAATATTTTTTATTGCCAATCCAGGACAGAATTTTATATTTCCGACTGATAAAAATACCTAAAAGCCCGCAAATATATCCCACAATACTACCTACAATGACATCAATCGGGTAATGGGCTCCTACTCCAACTCTTGTAAAAGCAAGCCCAAAGCCTATAATGATTAAGAAAAAAATCCATCCCATTTTGTACCATAATCTTTTAGGCATAAGAGCAAACATCAGCACGGTTAGAACTGTAAATACTGTGATAGAATGTCCGGAAGGCAGGCTGGTACATCCGGAGAGCCTTTTGCCAATGATAGTAAAACCCTCATTGTCAAATACTGCCGCTGGCCTGGGTACTGCAAATATATTTTTTAGCAAGCTGCAAAATACAAGTGAAACCAACGAACCGGATATTATCGCCTCCCAAATTTTAGGAGCATATAGAACAAAAATACCCAGAAGCGATAAAAAGACCAACGCATCCCCAAATTGAGTAAAATTATGCAGCAGGTTTGGGTATGGTGCCAGTTTACGATTAATAAAAAGAAAGCTGTTTTTCTGTATTTCCGCATATTCATTAATACACAAAGCATTCTGTCCATACAGAAACAAAACAATCAAAATCAGTAAGAAGAAAGGTAAAAGGAATACAGGTATTTTGAGCCTGGAATAATTATTAATAACTTTTGTGTTCATAAGCCCTATTTATTTACATACGAGCCTCACTAAAATCACTTCAGCAAGGACGGAATTAAAATTCAATTGGGCTTTTGAACGATTTGACTCTTAAAGTGTCAAATACGCTTTTTGGTAAAACACTCCATAGGAGTATCTTACCGATTTCTTTTATCGTGTTCTTTTATTCTATAAGTTTTTTTATTTGGATTTTTATTTATAAGATAGGTTCTCATTTTTAGGAAAAAGAATCTGCCTAAAAGAGAAACGAAAAAAATAATTGCAGTAAGAAACAATAACAAAAATTGCTTTTCCATAAGTTTTTTAATTGGCGTTTAAATTTGAAATACTACGTTTACAAAAATTGTATTCTCGACAAACATAAAAATTATTTAAACATTTACATAATCATAATTTACATTTCACTTAAAATTATTTTTTTTATAACATTTATTTATCATTGAATTATTTGCACTATTTTTATAAAAAATAAATTTGTTTGAATTAGATTTTTTTTTTAGATATAAGCCACTTAATTCAATTTTACTCATGGACCAGTTAAAAACACGAATCAAGAAATTCAATGAAATAATTGACCGCACATTTGATGACGATGAAGGAGAATCAGAATATCGAATAGAACAGGCAGAAACTTCCAGCAAGGAAGAACTTAAAGAACTATCAGCTTTTTTTGACGCTGAAATACCGCAGGAATTATTGGCATTTTATCTACAGATTGGAGGCATACGAAACCATGCATTTGATGTTTACGGTTTAAATATCCCGCCAGCTTATGGTTTACTTAAACAACTAAAAGCCGAACGGCGTTACGAAAAGCGACAATCTATGAGGCTTATTGATGGTATTAAGCATTCCTGGAGCAATGACCGTCCGGAATTTAGCCATATACCGGAATCTCAAATCAACTACATCAATGCCAATTATAAGTGCATTGGTTTGCATCATTACGATTGGCAATTTGAAGAAGCTTTTTATATTTATTTTGACAAAAACCACCAGTTTGGGCTGTTGCGTTACCATCAGGATAAATTTGACACTTTATGGCAGGAACATCTTACTCCCTTACTCACTGAAAGCCAGGCCAATCAAACTCTGGAACAATTGCTCATACAGGTTTTAGACCGATTGGAAGAAGGAATACTTAATGATTTCAATGGGAATTAACAGTAAACTTTATATGGTTTCATTCAATTTTATACATCTGGTTTCTACAATCCAAAATCATTTTTCGATTTAGAAACAGTTTATTTCCAATCATTCCCTGCATGCCTGAAAACTTCATCAAAAAGTTTTGCGCTTTGGATGTGCCTTCAATATAAGTCACTTCTGAAAGTTGTAACGTTTTGCTTCCAAATCTTATTTTTTGATGGGACGCTGCTGTCATTACCGTTAGTATTTTTCCCCATGAATTTCCTTTATCAATTTTTACTTCACCACCTTTTCTGTACTTTTCCCATTTATCCTTATTCATAATAAGTTCATAGCCACTTGTTCCGGAATCATACATCAGCTTCAGGTTTTCATTACCAATCACTGCCGGAATGAGAATCCTTCGTTTCTTAAATTCAAATCTTTCAAAACCACTACCTTCTCTTTTTTTAGAAAAGGAGCAGCGGCTGTTTTTAAAGTCCAATGTGACAATCCTTTTTTCCAACAAATCCGTTCCAAGGGTTCCTATTATATTTTGGGCATCGGGATTTTCAAAATCTGCTTTAGTTCCATAATCTAATACTTCAAAAAACTTTGATGAAACCTTCATATCCCGAAGCGAAAAATCCAGTGCTATTTTTCCTTTTTCTGTCTCTTCCGGAATCCTGTCAGGAAACCTGGCCTTTACAGATTGCAAAGAGTTCTTATAAAATACCGTTACAGGCGAACCCAAATCCAACTGCATATAAAACAACTTATCAATTCCATCAATTCTGACAGGTAAAAGAATGGCCCCATATGGATTTTCATCATTTCCCTGCCACACCATAGGAATACCTTCAGATAGGCCCGAAACGGTAAGATAATTTTGAGGTGGCGAGAATTTCTTTTCAAAATAGAAATAACCTCCAATTAACGATAAAGCAATAAGCGCCAATAGGCCCAACAGGATTTTTTTTAAAGTTTTCATTCCGATTTCTTTTTCATGCAAGATTCGGAATCAAAGTTGAATTTCACCCTAAAATCAATACGCCATTATTGTGACAATTTTACGACACAATCATAACATTCTTTATTTCAAATAAATACAAACCTTTTTCTTTCAAACACATGACTCAAAAATTATCTATTATTTAATGTGACATTCGCGGCTCTTCTTTATTTTAGTACTTTTATAAAGATTTTTTCTTACAATAAATAATCCTGACAGACTATTCGCGTTTTATATCCTGATGAAACCCTATTTCTTCCTTCTCTTCTTTTTTATGACGTCCTTTTCGTGGGCACAACGCGACAGCACCTATATCAGACCTTATGAGCATAATTTCTCGGTAAGGACCTATCTGGCCGTTAACTTTCTGTCGATGGAGCAACAAACCGGCACCGAGGAATATAAAAAATTCATGCCCAATAATCCTCCTAATATTGGTTTGGGATTCTCAATGAACAATACGATTGTAAATGTCAGTTACGGACAGGGATTCAATTTTATGAGAGATAAGGAAAAGGGAAGAACCAAGGCGCTGGACCTGCAAATACACAATTACGGAAAGAAATTCACCTTTGATATTTTTATACAGCGATACCGCGGATTCTATGCAGAAGACGAATCGGGTAATGTGCTTGCCCTTTATCCTGACCTGAAAATCCGGCAATATGGCGCTTACGGACAATACATCTTCAACAACAAAAAATTTTCATACAGGGCTGCCTTTAACCAAAATGAAAAACAGTTAAAATCGGCAGGAAGCTTTCTGATTGGCGGAGGTGTTTATTTTTCAAAGATTGAATCAGACAGTTCATTTGTACACAAAAAAAGAAATTCGCTGCATAATTTCCAATTTGGCGTAAGCGGTGGTTATGCTTATCTATGGGCAATCAACAAAAAATGGTTTGCGAGTATCTCGACTACTGTTGGTGTCAATATTGGTTCCGAAAAATTCAACACCTTTGGTAAAGAAAAAATCGAGGTCTATCCTACCTTATTTCCGCGCGTAGCTTTAGGTTATGATACTGAAAACTGGTCGGCGGGACTTTCATTTGTCAGCAATACCGTATTTTCGGCCTTTTCAGATAATGAGCATTCAAATGTAAGCCTGTTTTCCGGAAATTTTAAACTTTCCTATATCCGAAGATTCGATTCTTTTGACTTTCTAAAAAAGAAGAAAAAACAGATTGATTGATAGTAATGTCCTACTATAATAAGGTCTGGCATCTTTGCAAGGAAATAATTTCCCGCAAAGACGCCAGGCCACAAAGAGAAAGTAATTTGAAAAATCTTAAATCTTAAATCTTAAATCTTAAATCTTAAATCTTAAATTTTTTATTCACACGAAACAACCTTCACAGGCTCTGCTTCTAATTCCTGTTCTACTTCCTTATGCTTCTTCTCCAGTGTAATAAACGTAAATCCAAAAGCCAACAGCAATAACGGAACACTCAACCAAATAACTTCGTGCACGCCATACTGTGCTATGACAAAACCGCCAAGCAAAGTTCCCAATGTGATACCGGCATTAAAAAAAGAAGGCATCAGGCCATTTACACTTTCAAGTGCCTGTTCCGGAACACCATTTATGATGTGGATATTCGCAGCCAGGAAACCTCCCGTGTGAATGAAACCCCATATCGACAGAATAATGACCATCGGAACAAAAGCACCACCAAATTGATACGCCAATAAATGGATTCCTATCAGGGACAGTAAAAACAATCGGTTAGTTAGCATTACATTTTTGCTGAGTGCGATTCCCATAAGCCAGTTTCCAACAATACCGGTCACACCAAAAACAAGCAGCATAATGCTGATTTCCGTGCCATTCATATGCGAAATCTTATCCATATACTCGGCCAGATAACCATAAGTTGCAAACATTCCCGCCACTATAATCAAAGACGTAAAAAGCTTGAACCATACCTGAGGTTTGTCTAATACTTTTACCTGATTTTCTGTAGGCAGTTTTTCTTCCACAGGCATTGAAGGAACAAAAAGAGCTAGGGCTATAAAAGCGATAAGGTTAATGATTCCCGCCAAAGCGAAGGAAGCCCTCCAATCAAACAAATCTGCCATGTAAGTTGTTATTGGAACACCCAATACAGTTGCCACACTAAGGCCGGCCATCACAACAGAAATTGCTTTTGGAGCATCTTTAGGTCCGGCCTGTTTTGCTGCTGCCGACATAGATACTGCCCAAAAAACAGGATGCAAAAAAGCCGGAACGATGCGGGCAATCATTAGCATTGTGAAATTAGGAGAAATAACAGAAAGCAGATTCGATATTACAAATACAGCCAAAACGGCACACATTATGGTCTTGCGGTTAATCTTGGCCGTTAGCATTGTAGTAAACGGACCCGCTACAGCAACAGTCAGTGCAAAAGCACTTAACAGCCAGCCTGCCGTATCGATTGAAACCTGAAATTCTTTTGCCAGCGTTGGCAAAATACCTATAACTCCAAATTCTGTGGTAATAATACCGAAGGCTCCCAAAGCCATTATATAGATTGACTTATTCATTAATTCAAATATTTAAATGTTTCTATTAATAATAAAGGTTAAAAAATTCTGTAAGCAGGCAAAGCTAGCCTTTCAGGTTGTTGAGGCTGGCGATATACTCGTCAAGTACTTTTTGGTTGAGCGAATATTTTAGGTTTCTTCCTTCTTTTTCAGGAATAAGAAGGTCAGCATCTACCAATTGCTTGAGGTGGTGCGAAACAGAAGGTTGTGTAAGGTCGAGCATATCATTAAACTCGGCACAGTAAACACCATCATGCTTTTTTTTGAATTGCTGCAGAATAGCAATCCTGCTCACATCGCTCAGGGCTTTAGATATTTTCTCTATTTTTTTGTTATCCATCATAGCAATTATGATAACGATTCATTTGGTAAATCTGTTACAAAATTACAAAACATATAGAAACATATAAATATATGCATGGATAAATTTGATTTAAATATCAACAATATCTATTCTGTAAGGTTAAGCCCGCGGAGAAGTGACCTTTCCTGTTAACCTACAAACAGTTGATTACGGAACTTTCTTTAATGCTCCTGATAACAAAAGCACTTTTGATATTGGAAATAATTTCAAGTTTTGAGATTTTATGTACGGCGAAATTCTGATAATCTTCCATATCATCCAGTAAAAGTTTTAGGAGAAAATCATAAGTACCGGCTATATAGGATGCTTCCAAAACCTCATCAAGTCCTAAAACATACGATTCAAATTCTTCAAAAAGCGATTCCTGATGCCTAACAAGCGTTACCTGGCAATACACCAATAATTTTTTTCCCAAAGCTTTGGGGTCGATTATGGCAGCATAATTCTGAATGACACCTGCAGATTCCAACTTTTTGATTCGCTCATGAACCGGAGTAATTGACAGGTTTACCTTCTCTGCCAGCTGTTTTATAGATTGTTTTGCATCTTTTTGGAGTTCCAGCAGCAATTTTCTGTCGGTTGCATCTAATGTTATCATAGTATGATTTTCTATTTTGGATAAAAAGTCTAATACAAAACTATACAAAAATACTATTAAAAATAGATTAAAAAGAAAAACATACTGATTTTTATGTGTTTTACAGAATTAAAGTGTTTTATTAAATACATTTGCCACAGAAATACGGACTAAAAAATTTGATACCAATCAAATAATAAAATCTACCCAATGAATCAGTTTACAAACATCAGCAAAAACCCAACTTCAAAATCTAAAAACTTTTTTGGCTTTTTAGAATGCATGATGCTATGTAAAAATTGTTGGCATAAAGCCACAACCTGCTGTACAAACAGTACTTCAATGTATGGCGCATCAATGGATTATTGGTGCATGAACATTTCATAAAATCGTAAGACCTCGACTTTGTATAAAACAAAGGAGGCTTGTGCGAGCCTCCTTTTTTTGTGCCGTTTTTTATAGCAGCTAAAAAACGATACGTATAAGTGTATGCTGCTAAAATTAATCAAATCTTTTAAAAATGAAGAGTAAACTATCAAAAATTCTATTCGGATTTTTGCTTCTCAATGCGCTAATAGCAGCAGCGCAGGAAAAGGAAATTTCCGGATATGTTACTGATGCGAACAGTCTTTCGCTGCCCGGCGTTACCATAGCGGTAAAAAATACGACACTGGGAACCCAAACCGATTTCGATGGAAAATTCACCATCAAAGCGACCCCGGAAGACATTCTTGTTTTCACCTTCCTGGGATACAAAACCCAGGAAATTAAAGTAGGCACCCAATCCCATCTGACGGTACAGCTTTTGGACGAAAGTGTTGGTTTGGACGAAATTGTAATCGTTGCTTACGGAACCCAAAAACAACGTGCGGTTGTGGGTGCCATTGGAAAAGTGAGCAGTGAGGTTTTAGAAAAGCAGCAGGCCACTTCTGTAATTTCTGCCTTACAAGGTTCTGTTCCGGGTGTCAGCGTTATTAATTCCAGCGGTCAGCCGGGTGAAAGTCCAACAATACGAGTGAGGGGAATCGGCTCAATAAACGCCTCCGCTTCTCCGCTGATTATTGTAGACGGTGTTCCTTTTAACGGAAACATCAATTCCATCAGTTCCGACCAGATTGAATCTATGAACGTCCTGAAAGATGCAGCGTCAACCGCTTTATATGGTTCCCGTGGTGCCAACGGCGTTATTGTCATCAAGACAAAATCAGGCAAGAGAAATTCCCTGCCGCAGGTAAGTTTCAGGGTTTCTTCGGGAATCTCCGGTGATGCGGTAAAAACCCATGAAGTTTTAGGCACTAATGACTATGTAAAATATTTATGGGAAGCCCGAAAAAACACCTATCAGTATGTTCAGGGACAAACTCCTGAAAATGCAGCCAGCAATGCGGCTTCAGGATTGGTTAGCGCTTTGGGCTACAACCCATACAATGTTTCAAACATTATCGATTCGAACGGACAATTAAATCCGAATGCCCAATTAAACTGGGAAACGAATTGGAAGGACGAACTGTTCCGGAACCAAAGCTTTAGGAATGAGTACAATTTCAATGTGAGCGGCGGTAGTGAAAATACCACCTACTTCTTATCCGGAAATTACCTGAATCAGGACGGATTGGTCAAAACCTCGAAGTTTGAACGTTCCACATTCCGATTAAATGTTGACACTAAAGTAAACGACTGGCTTGAAGTGGGAAGCAACGTTGCCTATTCAGCCTCACGGCAAAACTTTCCTGTGCAATCCGGCACTTCCTTTACCAGCGCCATGAGTTGGATTTATGCCATGCCAAGCGTATACCCTGTCTACAGACGAAATCCAGACGGCAGTCTTGTATCAGGGAATATTTTTGACTACGGAAACACAACGCAATTGGTGAACGGAGTACGTCCTTTAATGAGTGGCGACAATGCTGTAGGTTCGCTTTATAACGACCAGAACCGCAACAACAGAAGCAATGTAAATCTTAACGGATATGCCAAGTTTTTACTGACGGATAAGCTTTCCTTCAAAACCAATCTGGCGTATGAGGATTATAATTATGATGCCAAAGAATATATGAACTCTGTTTACGGGCAGGCATCAAGCGTCAATGGAAGAGTGAGCCGTGAAAAGACCAGCACAAAAACCATAAATTTCATCAATGCATTACGCTATGACAATAATTTTGGAGACCATTCTGTTGGTGTTGACGTAATTTACGAAGCCTATCAATCCAAAAATGACCTGTTTGCAGCTTCATCGACCGGATTTTTGCCGGGCGTAACGGTTATAGGCGGCGGAACTACTCCTGAATCTGTAGATGGTTATGTTTTGGAAGACCGTTTAAACAGTTTCTTAGGAAGAGTGAGTTACGATTTTGCAAACAAATACTTTCTGGAAGCTTCCTATAGAAGAGACGGTTCTTCCCGATTTTCACAGGACGTACGTTGGGGTAATTTCTACTCGGTTGGAGCTTCCTGGATTATTTCGGATGAGAATTTCTTAAAAGACAGTAACGTGGTCAATCTTCTGAAATTAAGAGGTTCTTATGGTGAATTGGGTAATAACCAGACTTCTTCCTATTTCCCGTATATCCAGAGTTTTGAAACAGGTTTCAGCCAACTGGAAAATCCCGGCGTTTTGCTAGGCGACCGTGTTGATAAAAACCTGACCTGGGAAAAAACGGCATCGTTCAACATTGGACTGGATTTCAGCCTTTTCAACAGCCGACTGGAAGGTTCTGTAGATTATTACAACAAGAGTTCCATCGACCTTTTGTACAATGTTCCGATTCCGTCATCAACCGGAAATACAAGCGTATTGACCAATGCAGGTTCTCTAAGAAATTACGGTCTGGAGGTTAGCCTTACATCACATAACATCAAAACCGATAACTTCTCGTGGGATACGAATCTGAATTTTTCTTTAGACCGAAACAAGATTACGGAACTGACGCAGGATTCTTTTATCACAGGCCTGAATCGTTGGGAAGTAGGACGCTCGCTTTATGATTTTTATCTGAGAGACTATGCCGGTGTCGACCCGAATGACGGTTATGCTATGTGGTATAAGGATGTAGTTGATGCCAACGGAAATGTTACCGGAAAAGAAACGACTAAAAATTATGACGAAGCAACAAGATATTACAACAAATCGGCCCTTCCTGCAATCATTGGAGGTATTACGAATTCAGTACAGTTTAAAAGATTTGATGTAAGTGCCTTGTTCAATTTCAGTTTGGGCTCCTATGTCTATGATTCCGATTATGCAGCCCTGATGGGTGGTATTTCAAGAGGAAGGCAAAGCTCACCCGATATTGAAAACCGCTGGACAAAACCGGGTGATATTACCAATATTCCGGTATTGCTCAACTCGACCAATAATTTTGCGGCGGCTTCCACCCGATTCCTGTACAAAAATGATTATGTGAGATTGAAAGCACTGACATTAGGATACAGCCTTCCAATTGAAAGTATTCATAAACTGAAAATTAATCAGGCAAGGATTTATCTTCAGGCAGACAACCTGCTGACATTCCAATCGCATAAAGGAATCGACCCGGAACAAAGCATTAACGGAACAACCAATTTCAGGTCGCCGCTTTCAAGAACCGTGACATTAGGATTCAACCTTAATTTTTAACACCTAAAGACATGAAAAAAACATATATTTTACTCGTTCTTCTATCTGCAAGCCTTTTGCAGACCGGATGTTCTTCCGATTTCTTAGATGAGCCTAAACCTACAAATAATGTCACTCCTGATGTTATTTTCAGCAATCGCGCAGGTGTCGATGCTTTTATTGCAGGAATCCTTCGATTGAACCGCGGCCAGTTTCTAAACAATGAAGCAGCCGGCTTGCAGTCTATTTATTTTGCAAGAAGCGTTAGGGGCGAATCGTTAATCCAGAAACAGATTTGGTTTGGCGACGACTACGATTTCCAAAACCGGGAAGCAACTTACACGCGCCCCAATTTCACCTGGAGATTTTCCTATAAGATTATTGACCAATTGAACAACCTGATTAAAGGAATAGAATCAAGCAGCCAGCTTTCGGAACAGGACAGAAGGGAAACCAAATCACAGGCATTGGCATTGAGAGGATTTTATTATTTCCAACTGGCCCTGGAATTTGGCGATGCCTACCAGTCACCTAAAAACCTGCAATTCCCTCCTATTTATACAGAGCCTACTTCTGAAGGAAAAGGAATGTCGACAAAAGCTGAATTTTTCGGTCAGATTTTATCCGATTTAGAAACGGCAGTCGCCGGCTTGTCTGAAGAACGAATTGACAAATCGTATATCAACAAACAGGTTGCACAGGCTTTTTTGGCCCAGGTATATCAATATACCGGAGATTGGAATAATGCAAAAACAACTGCCCATGAAGCCTATGGCGGAAACACCAGTGCCGTTTTGGATGCGGCAAGCTATTCCAAAGGTTTTAATGATTTTAATGCCAGAGAATGGTTATGGGCATTGCCACAAACCGCAGACCAGAGCGCTTATTACATGTCTCACCCGCATGCCATGATGGACCATGTTGCCGTAGCCTATCACGGAACATTTATTAATGATGATTTTGTCAACCTGTTTTCCGGAACAGATGTCAGAAATTTATTTTCAAATCTTTATAATGCACCTGTTGGCGACTGGCAGGAATTTGTAACTTCAA
This sequence comes from Flavobacterium sp. 38-13, assembly GCF_001899155.1. Classification (NCBI taxonomy): domain Bacteria; kingdom Pseudomonadati; phylum Bacteroidota; class Flavobacteriia; order Flavobacteriales; family Flavobacteriaceae; genus Flavobacterium; species Flavobacterium sp. 38-13. Next base: position 48,562 of record NZ_MKVG01000003.1, on the reverse strand, counting down.
AATTCAAGTTTACGTTTGATGCCGATATCCCTGTCATCCGTTATCCGGAATTAATTTTGATTGAAGCCGAAGCCGAATATCATTTGGGGAACGAAAGCAGGGCACGCGAACTGCTGAATGCCATTCGTTTAAACAGAGATAATCAGGCGCAAGCTTCAACAGCTTCAGGTAATGCTCTTTTTGAACTTATCCTAACGGAACGAAGAAAAGAATTTTACGGGGAGAACGGCATCGAATGGTTTGATGCAAAACGTCTGCTGCGTGGCATTACACGTACCGGAAACCACAGAACACATATTAATCTGACCGCAGATGATAAAAGGTTTGAGCTTAAAATTCCGCAAGAGGAAATTGACGCGAACCCGAACATCACAAATTCCGTAAACAGTAACCGATAAATCATCGCAGCAGAAATCCTAAAAACGCAATCTAAAACATAGGTTGCGTTTTTTTATATCCTTTATCGTATTTCCAATGCTGATTTATTTCATTATTTTTGTTTAATCAACTCTAAAAAACGATGAACAGCAGTAAAAGTACTTTTAGCATTAAGGACCTGGAAAATTTATCCGGCATAAAAGCCCATACCATACGTATCTGGGAAAAAAGGTATAATATCCTGAAACCCATGCGTACCGTATCAAATATCAGGCTATATGATACTGAAAATCTACAGAAACTGCTCAACATTACGCTTCTGCATAGCCACGGCTATAAAATATCCAAAATCTCAAAATTCCCTCCTGAAAAGATTCCGCAGCTTGTGAGTGAAATCATTTCCGACAAAAACATTAACAGTCAGGTTATCAGCTCCTTCAAGATGGCCATGATGGATTTTGACCAAAGACTGTTTAATACCACCTATGAAAACCTTCTTGTAACAAAATCATTCGGAGAAATTTTTAAAGAATTGTTCATTCCGCTGCTAAATGAAATTGGAATGCTTTGGCAAACCGGAACAATTACACCTGCTCATGAACATTTCATCAGTTATCTTATCAGGCAAAAACTATTAAGCAACACCGAACAGTTACAATTGCCGGACCCGTCCAAAAAAGAAAAAATCTTTGTACTGTATCTACCGCAAAATGAAATCCAGGAACTCGGACTGATGTATCTCAACTATGAAATCCTTTCACGTGGTTATCAGACCATTTATCTGGGACAATCTATCGCTATTGAAAACTTAAAAGGATTGGCTACCCATTTTGGTACTATAGTGTTCCTGTCTTATTGGACTACGTTCCCCGAAGCAGACACCATTCCGGAATATCTTGAGAAGATACAACACGAAATTTTGAGCAGCGGTCATTCAGAATTTTGGGTTTTGGGAAAAATGGCGCACTATATCCCAACGGAAAACCTTAATCAAAAAATTTCCATATTTACTACTTTACAGCACGCCCTAAACAAACTATAATTATTTCTTAAAAACTAAATTTTGTTTATCATTTCACTATATTTGTTAAACAATATGAGCAAAAACATCAAAATCATAGGTTCCGGCTTTTCTGCCCTGGCAGCATCCTGCTATTTGGCAAAACAGGGCCACTCTGTCACCATTTATGAAAAGAATGCGACAACAGGGGGGCGTGCGAGGCAATTAATAAAAGACGGTTTTACATTTGACATGGGACCAACATGGTATTGGATGCCCGATGTTTTTGAGAGGTTCTTTGCAGATTTTGGAAAAAAGCCTTCAGACTACTATGAATTGTCGAAGCTATCGCCAGCCTATAAAGTATATTTTGGAGAGAAAGACAGTATTACTATTGCCGACAATCTCGATGAAATAGCCGCAACGTTTGAAAATACAGAAAAAGGCAGTTCGCAAAAACTTAAGGAATTTATTTCTGAGGCTCAGAGCAATTATGACATAGCCATAAAAAATTTGGTCTACCGTCCCGGAGTTTCACCTTTGGAACTGATAACTCCCGAAACCATGATGAAAGTGGGGCAATTTTTTGGCAATATTTCAAAAGATGTCAGGAAGCGTTTTAAAAACAGAAAACTTGTACAGATACTCGAATTTCCGGTTTTGTTTTTAGGAGCCAAGCCTTCAGACACGCCATCGTTCTATAGTTTTATGAATTTTGCAGATTTCGGGCTTGGAACCTGGCATCCAAAAAATGGAATGTATGCCGTAGTCGAAGCTATGCAAAAACTGGCAGAAGAACTAGGTGTAATAATAAAGACGGACGCTGTTATAGATGAAATTATTGTTAAAGACGGAATAGCAGAAGGGCTTATTGTAAACGGAACTAAAACAGAAGCCGACATCATTGTAAGTGGTGCCGATTACCATCATACAGAAACCCTTTTGCCTCAAAAATACCGGGTTTATACTGAAGAATATTGGAATAAGAAAACATTTGCTCCATCCAGTCTGCTGTTTTATGTAGGGTTTGACAAAAAAATAGCCAATGTAGAACACCATACGCTGTTTTTTGATGTGAATTTTGACAAACATGCAGAAGCGATATATGATGACCCAAAATGGCCGGAAGAGCCTTTGTTTTATGCCAGCTTCCCATCAAAAACCGACAAGAATGCGGCACCTGACGGAAAAGAAGCCGGAATATTCCTGATTCCTCTGGCTCCCGGAATAACTGATACTGAGGAGTTAAGAAATGTTTATTTTAATAAAATCATGGAACGTTTTGAAAGGATTACCGGACAAAGCATCCAAAATAATGTTATATTTAAGGAATCCTTTTGCATCAATGATTTTGTAAAAGAGTACAATTCCTTTAAAGGAAACGCATATGGACTGGCTAATACGCTTTTACAGACCGCTTTTTTAAGGCCCAAACTTAAAAGCAAAAAAGTCAATAATCTATATTTTACAGGCCAACTGACGGTTCCGGGTCCCGGTGTTCCTCCTGCTTTGATTTCAGGAAAATTGGTTTCGGAACTGATTCAGAAGAACAAATCTTAAAATTGCTAAAAATCTTACCCCTATGAAAGCTATTTTTGACCAAATTTCCTTTGATTCCAGTAAGTGTGTGACCAAAGCTTACAGCACTTCTTTTTCTTCTGCCGTAAAAATGATTTCGCCAACTATACGACAGGATATCTACAATATTTATGGTTTTGTACGATTTGCGGATGAAATTGTAGACAGCTTTCATGACTATGATAAGGAAAAACTATTTGATTCTTTTGAGCAGGATTTTTACCGTGCATTGCAAGACGGCATCAGCCTTAACCCGATATTAAACTCATTTCAGCATACGGTCAGAAAATACGATATCCCTGTTGACCTTGTCAAAACTTTTTTGGAAAGCATGCGATGGGACCTAACCAAAACAGGATGCGATAACAAGGAGGAATACCACAACTATATTTATGGGTCTGCGGATGTTGTAGGACTAATGTGTTTAAAGGTATTCGTAAAAGGAGATACTTCAAAATATGAAGAATTAAAGCAGAGTGCAATGAGACTGGGTTCTGCCTTTCAAAAAGTAAATTTTCTGCGGGACCTGAAAGACGATTTTGAAAACCTAAACCGTACCTACTTCCCGAATGCCAATCTGGAAAAACTGGATGAAGCATCAAAAAAACAAATCATAGAAGAAATTGAAGCCGATTTTAAATACGGTTACGAAGGCATTGTAAAATTGCCTATCGAAGCCAAACTGGGTGTTTATACTGCTTATGTCTATTATAGAAAGTTACTGCACAAGCTAAAGAAAACACCTTCGGCTAAAATCCGAACTACACGCATACGGGTTCCCGATTATGAAAAGCTGAGCCTTTTTGCCAGATGCTATTTCAATTATAAGTTAAACATTTTATAATCTGTAGTATGTGGATCCACCTGATTGTTTTTGTCCTTACTTTCTGCATCATGGAATTCATGGCCTGGTTTAGCCATAAATACATCATGCACGGTTTTTTATGGAAACTGCATGCAGACCATCATAAAAAAGACCACGATTCGTGGTTTGAGAGGAATGATGCTTTTTTTATCATCTATGCAGTTATCAGCATTATCTTTTTTCTTTTATGGCAAAACGATATTCTTGAAATAGGACTGGCTATAGGGTTAGGAATTTTTGTTTACGGCTGTGCTTATTTTTTGGTACATGATATTTTTATCCACCAAAGATTTAAGCTTTTTCGAAACACAGATAATCCCTATGCCAGAGCTGTAAGGCGGGCACATAAAATGCACCACAAGCACATCGGTAAAGAAGATGGGGAATGTTTCGGAATGCTGTTGGTTCCTTTTAAATATTTCCGACAGGAATTCCGTAAAAAATAAAAGCGCCCAAAACCGGACGCTTTATAACTAACTGTAACAACCTAATCTAATTCGGAATCATTTTTTGTAACGGCTTTAACTGTTCAATATCCAGATTTGCCTTATTCAATACAGAAAGCATTGTCATTATGGAGTTTGGTGACATGTTTTTGCCCAACACTCTGACTATTGCAAATCCTGCATCGTTTTTATTCGCGAAAAGCACAAACTCATCAATCTTATCTTCTTCACCTACAAAATAGACGGCACCGCCTTCTTTCCCAGAATTGACCTTAATAAGCTCCTGATATTTTTCGTTCTTCAGGATATTCTTGATTTTAGCACGTTCTGCTTCAAACTTCGCCGGATTTTTTGCATCTGCCTGATAGGCCAGAATGTTCATCTTTTTTAAAGTTTCCAGCGCTGCGTTTTCTTCTGCAGAAATCTCGGACTTGTTCAGTCTCAATATATCCGTCGTAAGGTCAAGGGCAATAAAATCTTTCGATTCTGAGTTTTTAACAAAATACTGCTGTAAGGTCGGTTCTGAATTGCAGCTCCATAACATAAGGCTCAAGGCCGCTACTATTGCAAGTTTTTTCATGGCTTTCATCTTATTTTGGGCCTTTCGGTCCTTTTGGTCCCTTAGGACCTTTTAATCCTTTTTTCAATGCATCTCCACCCGGAAGATTGTCTGTCAATGCTGATACGTCGTTAAGGTCAAAATCCCCTTTTAAAGACATCAGGACTGTCTCATCCTTGCCGCCGCCTTCAATGAACATCAACAATTCTTTTACTCTGGTGGAAGAACCTCCGGACTTGACATAAATCTTGATATTTTTTCCTCCATCGTTAACTCTCATGAGTTCTTCCAGGGCTGCAGATTTAAGATACTTGTCAGAAGTCAGTTTCATATCAGACGTTACCTTTGGACTCGAGGTAACGAATACCCTCAGGTTATCAAGTTTTTTGACCAGATTCATATATTGTTGAGCCTCTTTGTCATTCGACTTGACGTTTCCCATCATCTCAAACATCTTTTTGTTTACGATGACTGCTGTTACTCCTTCAAGGCCGTCATACTTGTCAAAAGCAGACTGCGCAAAAAAGCTAAGCGGCATTATTGCTAGGATTGCTGTTATTAAAAACTTCTTCATTTTAGTTGTATTTATTGATTTTTGTATGCATTTCTTATTTTGACAAACCGTCCAGACTTGCCAGGTCAATATCACCTATCAGTGAAATCAAAACTGTTTCATCTCCTTTTTTATCTCCTGCGTCGATAAACATAAGCAATTCTTTTACTTTAGAAGAACTTTTTCCGGATTTCATGTAAATCAGAACATTTTTACCGTCGTCGTTTACTCTCACCAACTCTTCAAGACCTTCTTTTTTTCTGTATGAATCGAAAGTCGATTTCATTTCTGCAGCCTTTTTGATACTTGATGTAGAGAACAGTCTGAAGTTATCAATGTTATTAGCCATTTTCATGTATTTGGCCACTTCTTTTTCCTTTACGTCAGTTTTGATTTCTCCAAGCATTTCAAATGCTTTTTTGTTTATCACTACAGAAGTGATATCATCTTGTCCGTCAAATTTGTCAAATACTGATTGTCCGAAAAATAAAGTTGGAACTAAAGCTAAAGCCAGGGTAATTATAAATCTTGCCATTTTTTCTAATTTTTAAATATTAAGTTTTTTGATTGTTGGTACTCATTAACATATTGCATACTTTCAACGCCTACATTCACATTCTTTGACAACAGGTTCAGGGCTTTTTGCGTTTCTTCAAACGCTTTTTCAGGATCATTATAGGTACCTAAATCCTCGCTCTGACTGATGTTTCGGTTATAAAATGTAAACATGCCCAACAAAATCACAACTGATGCTGCAACCGACAGCCACGCTACCTGTAGTTTTTTAGATTTTAGCGGTATCTGCTGCTCAAACTTTTGCTCTTTTGCTGAAGAGAAATAACCAAACATTGCCTTGTAATGCTCCAAATGCTGCGCAACATCTGCAGATGAAAAATAAGCTTTTAACTCGTTTTCTTCGGCAATAGAGGTTTCTCCCTCAAAGTATTTTTCTAATAATATTTCTATTCTATCCAATTCCATAATTGTGTGTTTTTGTCATAAATTCTCTAATCGTCTTCCTTGCTCTTGAAAGCGCAACTCGCACTGCGGTTTCATTCATATCCATCATTTTGGCAATTTCTTCAAATTCATATTGTTCGACATCTCTAAACTGAACTATCATTCGTTGTTGTTCCGGAAGTCCGTCGATAATTTTCTCGACCCATCCTAAACTATCCCGGTCTTCAAGCTGTTTTTGCATTCCGGCCTGTCCGTCTGTATAATTATTATGTACAATCTGCAGATTTCCGGCTCTTTTTGATTTTAGCTGGTCCAGACAATAATTTTTTGTAATTGTCATGGCAAAAGCTTCAACACTGTTATACTTATCCAACCCGTTTTTTTTGTCCCAAAGCTTGACCAAAACTTCCTGAGTTGCATCTTCTGCTTCCTCCGTACTAACAAGCAGACGCTTGGCCAGCCTAAAGACTTTATCCTTAAACGGAGTTATTATTTTTACAAACTCAGATTGGTTCATTTTTGACTTTTAATTGGTCGGTTATATAATCAAGACGAGTCACTTTATTTTTTGTTACAAGAAAAAATTGAAATTAAGACTAAAACCTCTAAATTTACGTTAATTATATTGCTATCCCTATAAGATATTTTGTTTATGAAAAAGACTTTTATTTTCGCAATCCTTTTATTCATCGGAATTTCAAGCTTCTTTGCTTGTCAGGATGACCTTGATGACATTGAAGTTCCAAAAGAATTAAAAATTAACGATTTTATTTGGAAAGGCCTTAATTTATATTATTACTGGCAGGCAGATGTAACGGATTTATCAGATAGCCGATTTGCCAATCAGGGTGAATTAAACGCATATCTTAATGGTTTTAGCTCACCGGAAGATTTATTCTACAGTCTATTAAACAATTATCCGAATACCGACAGGTTTAGCGTAATTTTTAGCGATTATACCGTTTTGGAAGGTGTTCTTAGCGGAAATACAGCAAACAACGGAGTCGATTACCAACTGTTGCGAAAAGCAGAAGGTTCTGATGAAGTTTTTGGCTGGGTACGCTATATCATTCCTAATTCTGATGCTTCTTCTAAAGACATCCGACGCGGTGATATTTTTTATGCCGTAAACGGAACTCCGTTAAATGTCAATAACTACAGAGAACTGCTTGCAGGGCAGAATTATACTTTAAATTTAGCCGATTATGACAGCGGAAACATTACTCCAAACTCCCGTTCGGTAGCATTGACCAAAACAGAACTGGCTGAAAACCCAATCCTTATTAATAAGGTTTTGACTTATGATACGCACAAAATAGGCTATTTGATGTACAATGGTTTTTATGGCGAATATGACAATAACCTGAATACTGTTTTCGGACAATTCAGAGCCGAAGGTGTAACTGATTTGGTTTTGGATTTGAGATACAATTCCGGAGGTGCCGTAAAATCTGCAACTTATTTGGCGAGTATGATTACAGGCCAATTTAACGGGCAGGTTTTTGCAAAACAGCAATGGAATGCCAAGATTGAAGATTATTTTAATGATAATGACCCGGAACAGCTCATCAACCGATTCTCAAACAGTATTGGAGGTAACGCTATAAACAGCCTGAACCTGACCAAAGTGTATATACTCACCTCAAAAAGCACCGCTTCTTCCAGTGAATTGGTCATCAACGGGCTGAAACCTTACATTGAGGTTGTTCAGATTGGAGACGTTACCGTTGGAAAAAATGTAGGTTCCGTTACTTTATATGACTCGCCTTCGTTCGGAAAGCAGGGACGTTCAAACCGCCATAAATATGCCATGCAGCCTATCTGTTTCAAAATTGTAAACTCGGCAGGATTCGGAGAATATCAAAATGGAATATCTCCTCCTACACCTCAACCTGAAAACCTGGGTGACCTTGGAGTTTTGGGCGAACCAACAGAACCTCTTCTGAGCATGGCAATCTCACAGATTACAAGCGTAGGACGAAGAAGAATGCAACAGCCGGATAAAACATTCGAACCTTTCAAAGACCGCAAGTCGATGCAGCGATTTGGTACTGAAATGTATATCGACAAAGTTCCGGATGGAATTAAAGATTTTTTCAAATTTTAATCGATACAAAAAAAGGCTTCCAGATTGGAAGCCTTTTTTATTTGCAAACGATGGTGATTATTTCACAACCAAACGTTCATTAACCTTTTTTGTTCCTGTGGCTATTTCGACAATATAAATGCCCGGATTTAATTCCGAAACAGGAATAGCTTCTGCCTCCTGAATGTTATTTTCAAAGACAATCCTGCCAGACAGGTCATAGATTGTTATTCTGGCGGTTTCTTTCAAATTTTGGATATAGAATTTTTCTGAAGCGGGATTGGGATACAGCATCATTTTCTTTTTGGCAGTATCGCCAATACCCAATGTTACCTGATGGATTACGCCAACAGCATCCAGGTCAAATCCTCCCGAATTAAACGGCGTAGGAAAAGAATCGTTTACCGCATTACCGTAGCTGTCATAAGTAGCATATAGCGGGTCTATCGAGCCTACTACATCTATTACTTTTATATGCGTGATTTTGTTCTTGTCCAACAGCTCATTATCAGGGATGTCTGTCAAATCAAAAGGCACTCCCTTACTTCCGTATTTTCCTGCAAGGTTATTCAGATAAGGTGCAGACGGTGTTCCAAATGTTCCTATCTGGGTGGCGGTTTGCGTTTGGCTATGGGCCGGAAATCTAAAAAAATGGATCCCGTCAGAACTTACTTCCACAAACCCTAACTCTAAAAAAGAAGGACCACCGTTTTCAAAAACAGCAAAATCAAATCCCGGTCCGTTAATGATGGGCAATTCAAATGTAAGGATTGCACTGCCTTCATCTCCCAGACACACGACGCTTCCGTTGGCAGGCCCTAGCGCGTTTTGAGGAACGCCTGCTGAAGCCCTGTTGCTTCCGGAAACAACAAGGCCCGGATTAGCCTTGTTGACATAGCCTCTTTCAACCGTAACGCCAGTAGCCCAGGCAACAAAAAGCGGGCTGTTTGGCTCCATAGCTGTTGAGCCCGCCACACCTGCTTCCGGAGCATACGACTGTCCCAAAACAGGAGAAAGAACCATGATAGACATCAGGGATAAGATTCTTTTCATCAGGTCTTATCTTTTTATTATTTTCTGAACGCTTGTCGCATTATCAATTGTGATTTCAACAACATACATACCCGGATTTAATTCCGAAATACCAACTCCAGACGTTGTATAAGACTGTTTTTTTATCAACCTTCCTGCCATGTCATACATTTTTACCGTAGCCTGCTTGTCTGTATTTACATATAAATAGTCGGTTGCCGGATTAGGATAAAGCACAATATTCTGTTTTGTATGTTCTCCGGTTCCCAGATTACTGTCAACAGCCTTAACAAAACCATTTGGCAACTTTCCTACCGTATAGGTATTCGACAAAGTGCCGTCTGTTGTTGTGTAAACATATACTTTACCATCTGAAACATAATTAACGGCATCGCCAACATATATTTTGTTGTTTATAACTTCCATGCCGTAAATTCCGTATTGGTTTTGCGGAGGCAGTGTAAAGAAAGGTGTGGCTGGCACGGCTGTATCTGCTATTGACGCTTTGAAAACGTCTGCATTAATACTATAATACACATTGCTGCCATCAATTTTCAAATTCGATGGATGCTTCTGAGGAAAATCAACCTGTCCGATAACCGTTTGGGTTTCTGTATTTATTTTAACTAAAGCACCAAATGTTTCAGTTCCTGCCCAACTTGGTTTTCCTCCGCAAAGCACATATAAAATCCCGTCTTTTTCAACCATCGAATTTGGAACATCACCTACCTGAATGGTTCGTTCCAATGTATTTGATGTTGGGTCAATTACAGAAACTGTATTTCCGTAACCATAACCTCCCTGGTGGGCCACATAAATTTTTCCGTTTATTTCAAGAATTCTTTCAACACCTTCAGCCAAAGCAATATTCGTTTCGATTGTATTGGTAGAAAGATTAATTACTGCCACATAATCATCTGTTGTACTCCCTCCACTTCCCCAGTTGGTTACATAGGCTTTTCCGTTACTAAAAGCCATATATCTTGGGTTATTAAGTCCTGTATTGATGGTCGCTACATGCTGAAATGTCTGGCTGTTGACAATCTTAATCGTGTTCGAAATATTCAGAACAATATAAGCATAGTCGCCATGAATAGCCATATTCTGGGCTGTATCTCCAAGGGCACCTACTGTAGGATTTACAGTTGCATAAATATTATTTTGCAGGTTTCCCGTATTAGAAAGAAAAGAAACCGAAGCGTTGTTAGAACCGGCGCCACCTTCGTTCAGGATAAAAACACCATCATTAAAAGATTGTCCAAAAACCGGCAATGCGGTAAAAGATAATAAGCTGGCTGCAAGGAAGCCGTAAAGTTGTTTCATGGAATTGAGTTAAAAAAAAATTGATATTTAATTGAAATAAAAGCTGTTTGGTCCTACTCCTACTGTAATTGTGCTTAATAAACTTCCTGTTGTTGAATAAATATAAGCCTTGCTGTCTGAAGAAAAATCTCCTCCATCAGCAATATAAATCTTACCATCGTTTACTGCAAAACCGTACATTCTTCCGTATTCTGACTGAGATTCATACGTTAGCAATGGAGCAGACGGAGCTACAGTTGCATTAAGCGCCATGGCGTAAACAGCCGTATCTACAGTGTAATAAATCTTATTGTCTTCAACATTCAGGTTTTTGGCCCCTGCCGAAGTTGATGCTGCCACAGTAATTGGGGTTCCAACAACCATATTGGTAGCCAGATTGATTTTGGCAAGTTTTTCAGAACCCAAAACATATAAGATACCGTCTTCTTCTTCAAAAGAATTAGGATTGAATCCTAACTGAATAGTAGCCTCTACATTATTGGTTGCCGGATTGAAAACAGTAACAGAAGTAGCATCACCATAAGCATAGCCGTTAGTGATATACAGCTTATTATTTTCTTCAATAATACGTTCAGACCACACACCAAGGGTTTTAGTACTCGTAGAATAATCCGAAAGATTAATTACCGTTAAGTAATCGTCTGTTCCTGTCATCCAGTCTGCGGCATTGGTTACATAGGCCTTGCCATTAGCTACAGCTCCAAATCGAGGATTTTGCAGGTTGGTACTGATAGTTGCAATATATTCAAAAGTATAACGGTTAACGACCGTAATTTTATTGGCCGAACCGGAAATGATAAAAGCTCTGGTATTATCAAAGAACATTGGCTGAAGGTAGGTTCCTAACTCCGCTGCTCCCGGATTAACATTTCTGAATACATCCTGTTCAACAGCACCTGAATTACTGATAAAAGTGATAGAACTGGTAGTAATGGTTGAATTTCCTTCATTTACTACAAACACTCCATTGTCATATTGCCCTAATGACACATTTGGAGAATTGTCATCGCTGCTACAGGAAGCCAAAAAAAGTGAACCTGCAAACAGCATGAAAAAAAACTTATTTAGCTTTTTCATATTTTAAAAATTTAAAGTTAGATACATATTAAAATTCCTTCCGGGTAGAAACCGGCTTTCTACGCTGGCATAGTTTTCATTCAAAAGATTCAGCACCTGAAAACCTACAATCCGGGAATTCTTCTTTCCAAAATCGTAACTGACAGAAGCATTGCTTACGAAATAAGCATCGATATTATATCTGGAATTGTTGTCAGACCTTGTAAAGACTTCGCCATTATATAAGCATTGGTAATCCACAGCCAGTTTCTTCCATGAATAACTCAATGACGATGTAGCTTTATGGTAAGGAACATAAATCAATTGCTTCTTTTTTTCCATGTCTTCCGAAACGGTATAGGCATAAGTCCCATTCAACAGCAAGTGATGATTTCCAAAATTTTTAGACCAGGTAAGCAGTGCTTCACCTCCATAGGTACGTACTTTGTCGGTGTTTTGAGGCGACCAGACAGAACCGTTTGGAATCCAGCGCAGCATGTCTTTAATATCGATATAATAACCGGTTAATGTAAGTTGGAAACCTGCAAAACGGAACTCATTCCCTATTTCTGCCTGATAGGAAGATTCTGGTTTTAGGTTTTCATTTCCGCCCGGTTGCCAATACAGGTCATTAAAAGTGGGCACCCTGAAGTTTTTGGAACCATTTAATTTTAAGGTATAAAAATCAGAAGCAGCCCATTTCGTCCCTAAAGAAAATAAGAACGGACTTTTGTAATTATTGGTAAATTCTTTTCTGACACTGAGTTCATAAAGTATTTTTTGTGTCAGCTTGTGCTTAAACAGCAGGCTGGCAGAACCAATGTTTCTCTGTTCATTTTTAATATCGGAACCTTCTCCCTTGTTCTGTGTAAAATCGACAACCGCATTCAACTTAATGGCATTACCGGCATCAAAAGCAAGGTCATATTTCCCGATATAGGTTCTAACCTGCCCAAAGGTGTAGGCATTGGAATTGATATTGCCAAAATATTTATATTTTTCGCTTAAGGCTGCAAATTTTACTTTGGAAACAAATTGCCCAAAGAAACTATCCCATTCCAGTAAATTTCGGGTATTCAGGTCCTGGTATTTGGTCCTGATTTCAGAAGGAAAAATCAGCGAAAAATGCCTCTCGCCTTCAAACACCTGACTATATAGTTTTAAAAAATTGGCATCATTAATCTTATAGCCAATCGCCGCATTCAGGCTGGTATTATAATATTGGCCGTTCAGGTTTTTGCCATCAGCATCTACATAATCATAATCGTTATCCGAACTATTTCTGGACAGACTTACCTGAACACTGAATTTCCCATCAGAAGCATCAATCTTGTAGTTTCCACCATAGGTGTTGAAACTCCCGTAATTCAACCGAAGTGTATTGGAAAAATGCTCTTCAAAACTAATAGTGTTATTGAGATGGATACTCCCGCCAATAGCACTACTTCCATAAATTGAACTTCCTCCTCCGGCACGAACAGCAATTGAATTAAAATCTCTTGTGGTAATAGTATTGAAATCAGTCTGCCCGTTCAATTGCGAATTGATATTGATTCCGTTCCAGACAACGGCAGTTTGTTGCGCAGTTGTTCCCCTGAAAGAAGGAGAAGAAACCATACCAAGACCGTTTTCTTTAAAATAGATTACGGAATTGTAATTCAGTAATGAAGTAAGCGAAGATTGGTTTTTGTTGATAATCGAATCCGTTAATTTCAATACAGACTGTGAATCCGAATAATCCTTAAGCTGTAAATCTGAAATCTCTACAACTTTTAAATTATGGATGCTGTCATATTGTGCCAATGCAGATTGGCAGATACAGAAAAACAAAAACAGGTATAGCTTTCTAAAAATCATAATTTTCGAAACCTTTTTCCCGAAGGTTTGATAATTGTTAAGAAGAAAGGCAGGTCTCCTGGCTTGCGTCTTGCTGTTTACCTTCCCATCCATGCAGGACAGTGGTTTGTAGATAACAGCGAGCTAAATAGCTTACAGTTGCGGGAACAGCTTTGGTTTTACACCAAATTCCCTTTTAATGTGATTTGTAACATTTCAATCACAACCTTAATTCGAATGCAAATATAAAGCATTTGATTTTATTTTTTCAAAAAACCGTAATGGAATGCGTTTTTGAGTGGTATTTTTTGTTTTATTTTTATTTTTTCATTCGATTACAAAGCATTTTTACAATGCAGAAATTTTTTATTAATCAATTATCTTATCCCAGGTACAAACACCAATAAGTTTATATTTTTCTTGCTTTGCAGCTCTGCGCCTTTGCGTGAAATAGATGCCTGCAGAGCCGTAAAGTTCCTCACAGGATTGAAAAATCAAAAAACTGCTGTCGGTTCAATACAATAACTTTTATCTTTGCGGTCTTCACAAAAACTTTTTTATGAAATCATTTCTTTCAAAATATTCTTTGTTCCTGTTATTGCTTTTTGCCGTAGCATGTAAAAAAAATGAACCTGACAGTTCCGGCATTTCTGAAGCAAAAACCCAAAATAGCATACGTTACGCCAAAGGATTTGAAATTTACAAATATGAAAATTTTTCTATCGTAAAAGTTTCAAATCCCTGGCCGGAGGCGAATAAAACCTTTACCTATGTACTTCATAAAAAAGGAGTTTCATTGCCGGATAGTTTAAAAAATTATACTTCACTTCAAGTCCCTGTCAAGAGCATTGTGGTGACTTCAACAACGCACATCCCCTCTTTAGAGATGTTGGGAGTTGAAAATACTTTGCTTGGTTTTCCTGACACCAACCTCATTTCGTCAGAAAAGACCAGAAAACTTATTGATACCGGTAAGGTTACCGAAATTGGAGCCAACCAGAGCCTCAATACGGAAAGGCTGATTGACCTTGACCCGGATGTCCTTGTAGGTTACAGTAGTGGCAGTGATACCAAAACATATGACAATTTGCAAAAAAGCGGACTGAAAGTTTTTTTTAATGGAGACTGGATGGAAGAATCTCCTTTGGGCAAAGCCGAATGGATTAAGTTTTTTGGTGCCCTATATGGAATGGACGAAAAAGCGGACCTTTTGTTTACAGAAGTAGAAACAGCCTATAAAGAAGCGACAGAATTGGCCAAAAAGGCAAAAACCAAACCTACAGTTCTGAGCGGTGCCATTTATAAAGAGCAATGGTATATGCCACGGGGCAACAGTTGGGCAGCATCATTCCTTAAAGATGCTAATGCGGCTTATCTTTGGGCTGATAGCGAAGGAACAGGAAGTCTTGCACTTTCTTTTGAAACTGTTATGGAAAAAGCCGAAAATGTTGATTTCTGGATTGGTCCGGCCCAATTTACCACCTTTAAGGAAATGGTAGAAAGCAATCCTAATTATGCGCATTTCAAAGCTTTTAAAGATAAAAACATCTATTCTTTTAGCAGTAAAAAAGGGAAAACAGGAGGCATATTGTATTATGAACTGGCGTCCAATCGTCCTGACCTCATCCTGAAAGACCTCATCAGGATTTTACATCCTGAACTCCTTCCCGACTACGAACTGTATATTTTTGAAAAATTAAAATAAAATCAACGATTTTGCAGCAAGATAACCGAAATAGGATTCTTTTCACAGCTTTGCTTGTCTGCCTGGCTGTTTGTTTTTTGCTGAACATCAGTTTAGGTTCCGTCCATATTCCTGTTGGCGACATTGCCAGTTCTCTTTCCGGCGGGCAAGCCGGTAAAAATTCATGGGAAATCATTATCTGGAACTACAGATTGCCTAAGGCCATAACAGCTATATTAGTGGGTATGGGCTTATCAATAAGCGGCTTGCTGATGCAGACATTATTCCGGAATCCGCTGGCTGGTCCTTATGTTTTAGGATTGAGTTCCGGAGCCAGTCTTGGTGTTGCCTTTATAATATTAGGTTCGGGCTTGCTTCCCTCTTTTTTAAGCGTGTTTTTTCTTTCTTCCTACGGAATTGTTTTGGCCTCCTGCTTAGGCAGCCTTATGGTATTGTTAGCGGTATTGGTTGTTTCGCAAAGGCTTCGCGACACGATGGCTATTCTTATCGTAGGCTTAATGTTTGGAAGTTTTACCAGTGCAATTATTGGCGTACTCTCTTATTTCAGCACAGCAGAAGAACTGCAAAAATTTACTTTCTGGTCATTGGGCAGCCTTGGTAATCTGTCATGGACTAACATTCTGATTTTATCCGTATGCTGCTTAATCGGACTCCTATTGAGCGCCTTGTGCATCAAACCTTTAAATGCCCTGCTTTTGGGTGAGCGTTATGCCAAAAGCCTCGGTATTAATTTCAAAAAAACACGACTGATTATTATTATTGCCACAAGCCTGCTGGCAGGTAGCATTACTGCCTTTGCAGGTCCAATTGCTTTTATTGGGCTTGCGGTTCCGCATATCTCAAAAATGGTTTTTCAAACCAGCAGCCATTATATACTATTTTGGGGCACGCTCCTTTTTGGCGCCATTATCCTGTTAGTCTGCGACACGGTTTCACAAATGCCGGGAAACGACTTTACTCTACCCATCAATGCGATAACGTCTATTGTAGGCGCACCAATTGTAGTATGGCTTTTAGTTCGTAAACGAAAATTTATGATTTGATGGATAAAGGAAAGACTATACTAAAAGCGGAAGAATTGAGCATTGGATATATTTCAAAAAAGGAGAAAAAAACCATTGCTTCTCATATCGATTTGGATTTAAAAGCAGGAAAACTGATTTCTTTAATTGGAGCTAACGGCATAGGAAAATCGACTTTACTCCGTACGATAACCGGAATCCAGAAAGTGCTTTCAGGCCATGTGATACTGAACGAAAAAGATATCAGGAACTACAGTCCGTCGGCTTTAGCGCAACAGCTTAGTATTGTATTGACCGAGAGCTTGCCCCCTAGCAATCTTACCGTTTTTGAGTTGGTTGCTTTGGGCAGACAGCCCTATACTAACTGGATTGGAAAACTAACAGCAGACGACAGGGAAAAAATAAGGGAAGCCATGGAACTGACACAGGTCAGCCATCTGGCTCATAAAAAACATTATGAAATCAGTGACGGACAATTACAAAAAGTTCTGGTAGCTAGAGCACTGGCTCAAGGCACTCCCCTGATTATTCTGGATGAGCCAACAACACATTTAGACCTTCTTCACAAAATTTCTTTATTAAAACTGCTCAAAAAACTGGCTATAGAAACGCAAAAATGCATCTTGTTTTCAACCCACGATTTAGACCTTGCCCTACAACTGAGTGATGAAATGATTGTAATGATTCCTGAGAAGACGTTGCAGGGAACACCTGAATTCTTAATCCGGACAGGAATACTGAATTCTCTATTTAAAGACGAAAACATCATTTTTGATACAGAAAAGGCAAAATTTATTCTTAAAAATCTATAAAATCATTGCTGTATGAACTATCTTTGATAGGACACTAAAAGCAGATTCTATGAAATTTTGTCTTTCTATCTTATTGTTATTCACCTCAATTATAACCAATTCCCAGGTTCGGTTGGAGTTGACACCAAAAGGATTTGAACCTAATCCATTGCGCGGAAAACTTCCTGCTATGACTAATGAGAAATTTATTGAAGGTACACAGCTTTGGATACAGGAGTTCAGCCGTGGTGAGGCAGATATTTCAGAAGTAACTGAAAATTCACTGACAATTGATGCTTTCAGAGACAATGCCTTTTTTTACAGAAGCCTTGGAGACACCTTTTTTCAAAAAGTAAAATACCGCATCAAAGTTGCCAAAGAAGGAAATGAGTATGTACTCTCTTTTCAGATTACTGAAATTTATTCCAAAAAAACATTATTGAAATCAGGCATTACTGATTATCTCACCTCCGATGGAAAAACAAAAGATGGCTTTCAGGATGTAAAACCATCCATTGAGAAAACCGTAGGCATTATATTGGATTCTTACTTCAGGTATATGAATTATTTTGCCAGGACTTAATCTCCTTTCAGGAGGTTAATACTTACCGTAGCTATATCCGAATCAGGAAATTTTCTAAAAACAGCCTTGTCCGGAAACAAGCCTGCTTCTGCCGCTATTTTGTTAAACACGTCTATTTCTACAATATATTGGTCTGAAAATCCATGTGTGGCATCATAAGCAGTTGCTGCTGTTTTTCCAATGTTTTTAGCCGCAAGTGCCGGATTGATGGTATGCAGTTCTATTAGCAAAAGCCCAAATTTCTTAACGTAAGGTGACCATTTTTGCAAATGTTCCAAAAGATTATCTTCCACTTTGTTGTTCGGGATTCTGGTTCCCCTAAAAGCAAAAGCTCCGGTAGAGCTACTTACTCTGTCTTTTGAAATATGCCTGGGTTCTTCCCAAATACGGTTATGGTCAAGAAAGGTCCTGACATTCAGCAAATCTTTCAGGTCGATGGCATAATTTTCCATCAAATCCTGCGACAACAGGTCGGGTCTTCCAATATCACCCCAAATTACCTTAGCCCAGATATCAGCCTTAATCAGGTTGGCCCGGGTTACTTTCAAGGCCGCTTGATTATAGTCGGCTCCCACAAGAAACAACGGATATTCATCAAGCATTTTTCCTCGTAGTGTTTGCCTGTCAATGACTTCAAAAATATGCTGTAAAAAAGCACCGTTTCCGCAGCCCATATCTAAAATTCCCTTAGGCTGTTCTTCAATCGGGCGATTGAAAAGCTGTATGATGATTTCATCTACAATTTTAAAATAAGTATCATGTGCTCCACCGCTTCCCCAAACATTCATTTCGCGGTCAACATGAATTTCATTTTCACCATCACCTATCATTCGCAATATGTTCGGGTCACCAAAAATCAGCTCTTCAATTTTGGCAAATGTAGGCAGGTATGAAACCGTAACGCCATAAGCACTCGCTCTTTTGGCAAAAAACAGTCCGGTTTCCGTAAATTGATAGTTCCCGTTCTTTTCCCGAAACCAATCCAAATAGGTAAAAAAGTTTAATATTTTTTTGAAGCTTTCGGGGTTCTTATGAAATTCTTCCGGCCTGAAAGAAGTTTCCATGAAATATTTGTGAAACATGCCGTTCATGGCCAACCGCACAATTGTTGGTCCTATGAGGTAGCCTTCAATATGTTTGAGGATTTGTTTCTGTACCTCATTTTCCAGAACATCATCAGAAAAATCAATTCCATAATTAAGCTTAAATTTTTCAAAAATCTGGTCCAATCTCTCAAATGGGGCATCTTCAAAAATTCTCGGATGGAATTGTGTTGAAAATTGCAAAAGGTCAACCGCATCCTGATAAAGAGGTACCATTGAAAATGCTGTTGGTGTTTTATCATTTATAGTAAAATGAATGCCATCCGTAGCATTGTCAATATGATAATCCAGAAAACCCTGCGAGCACAATACACGCAAACCAACATTCAGGTAACCTTCATTGGCTTTGAATCTGGTTTTTAATTCGGTCAGGTTGGCCTGCCTGTTCTCCAATATATATTCGAGAACTCCCTTATTTTTTAAAGCAATAGCAACAGGAGCGACAGCCAGGCCGTCGAGATGTCTGAAAATAGAACTGCGAAGGTAGGATTTGTCAATCATAGATATTTGAAAAAGCTTCCTTCAAATATACTGTTTTTAGATGGAAATCTGTCTTTTGGCTTCACCTATTGCAAAGGCTACTGAGTTTGCAAGGTTATAGCTCCTTACCAAAGGCGATATAGGAATAGTCAGATGGTTTTCGAATTTATCCAGAACTTCTTTACTTAACCCCACTGATTCTTTTCCAAAAACCAGCCAATCACCATCCTGAAAAGATTCCTTCAGATATGATTTTTCACTATGGGAACTAAACAGAAAAACCCTGGACATGTCTGGTATTTGCTGCATCCATTCTTCAACAGACTGGTATTCTTTCCAATCCAGGTGTACCCAATAATCAAGACCGGAGCGTTTCAGATTTTTATCCGTAATCTGAAAGCCAAAAGGATGGATAAGGTGGAGGCGACTGCCTGTGCCAACGCACAAACGACCTATGTTGCCCGTGTTGTTGGGTATTTCTGGTTCTACAAGAACAATATTCAGCATATTTTCAATTTTTAATTATAGTGAGAATTGGTTGACTTCTTTGACTTCTCCCGACTTTAGATTGTCGAGATACACATTGCCTACCCTAATCCTTACCAATCTGAGTGTTGGAAATCCTACGGCTGATGTCATTTTTCTGACCTGGCGAAACTTTCCTTCATTTAACGTAATGGAAATCCAACTGGTAGGGCCGTGGCGTTCGTCTCTTATTTTTTTAGAGCGGGGTTCAAAGCCGGGATCCTCTATTTTAAAAGCATCACAGGGATTGGTGACATATCGTATTCCGTCAAAACCTATCTCAACTCCTTTTTTAAGCTGTTCGATGGCTTCTTCTGTTATTAACCCGTCAACCTGTGCATAATATTCTTTGGTTACTTTTTTGCTTCTCACCAATTCACTCATCAATCCGTCTGTTGTCAAGAGCAGTAATCCTTCGGAATCTTCGTCTAGCCTGCCAATTGCCATTGTGCCTTCCGGAAAATCATACAGTTCTCCCAACAGTTTTTTCTTTCGTTTTAACTCATAGATGAACTGGCTGAGATAGCCATAAGGCTTATGCAATAAAAAATGCTTGTGGGCGGACATAAAATATTTTTGCTGCAAATTTACTATTAACTGCAAATTAAAGCAATGTTAAAGCTGTGGCTTTTGTTTTTATATCGTCGTAAATTAACAAGTAGAACCAAAAAATCAAGTTATGGCAACATCAGGCAAAGACATCGGAAATAAAAAATGGAACGGTGAACAGGAAAAACAAAAAGGAGAAATCAACGAAGGTTTTAGCGGAAAAAATCTTCCGGAGAATTACAATCCCTCCAAAGGGAAATTAAAAACAGAAATAGAAAAAGATGCGGATGGCAATACTGATATTGTACAAAGAGCCCGCCCAGGCAAAGACCTCAAAACAGATAAAGACCTGAAAAACAAAAAAAATCCGGAGAACCGGGATAAAAACTCGGATATTGATCCAAACCGTTATCCTTCGTCACATCCGGAAAATAAGAGAAATCGGGGCAATATGAAATAAAGCCCTGATTAATCTTCTTCTTTGTCAAATTCAATATTGGCATGGATTTTTAATTCCTCGCCTATTATCAGATGTCCGCTTTCAGTCACATCATCGGCCAAAATCCCGAAATCTTTTCTGTCAAGCTTTCCACTGATTTCAAATCCGGCTTTCATTTTACCAAAACCATCTTTTGCCTGTCCGCCAAAAACAGCATCCAGTACAATTTCTCTGGTTACAGATTTAATGGTTATGTTTCCTGTTAGCTTATAATGGTCACCTTCTATTTTTTTGAGGCTTGTTGAGCTAAAATTAATTTCAGGAAACTGGTCGGCATCCAAAAAATCTTTTGACTTGATATGTTCATCTCTTTCGATGTTGTTCGTATCAAAACTATAAACATCAATAGACAGCGCTATTTCAGCCGTTTCGAAATCATCATTTTTCGTAGTCATCTTTCCATTAAAAATCTTGAAAGCTCCTGAAATATGCGAAATCAGCAAATGTCTGATTCGAAATTCTATGTTGGAATGATCGGGATCAATAAACCAGTGTGTAGTAAAATTCATAATTATATTCTTTAGTGTGAAAATGGCTAAGTATAAATTTACGCATAGGCATTTTCATTTTATAAAAATAAATCGTGAATTGTTTGTTAAAGTTTATACCCGGTGATAGTCAGGCTTCCAGTTGATTATGCTTTTTTTGATGCTATTACCTGAAAGATTTTCCTGTAACGCCCTTTTTAAAAGACCCGGCAATTCATCATCTGGCGCAAATCTGAGCGCAAACAGCTGACTTTGGGATAATTGATTTTCGAACAATTCAAGTCTTTCACCCGTCAATGCAAAATACCGATAGCGCAATTCCAGCCTGACAATCCTGTCTTGTAATGTAAGGGCATAATGCTGCCGCAGCATAAAAGCCAGCCAGAAAATCAGGAACAATCCAATACTGATAAAAATCCAGATTGCCCTTTCTGCTTCTCTGCTAAAAATAAAATAAATCGCTGTCCCCAACAAAATCAGAAGCAGGGGATACAAAACGAAATGGTGCGGGGCATAGTAACGGATATGATTGGAATAGCTTTGCGTTTTCATAGGATAGTGAATTGGTTACATCCTATAAAAATAATTAATTCCGGGAATAATTCCGAGATACTTTTAGCCTAAAACCGGATTCTCAAAATCCTGACGGGATGACTTTTTCAATTCAACACAGAAAGTACTGCTATCAATATATTCTGCAGCCGAAAAATCCAGCAGGTACATTTTTTTCCTAAAAAAACCGTAAACAGTAAGTA
This sequence comes from Flavobacterium sp. 38-13, assembly GCF_001899155.1. Classification (NCBI taxonomy): domain Bacteria; kingdom Pseudomonadati; phylum Bacteroidota; class Flavobacteriia; order Flavobacteriales; family Flavobacteriaceae; genus Flavobacterium; species Flavobacterium sp. 38-13. Next base: position 26,390 of record NZ_MKVG01000003.1, on the reverse strand, counting down.
CAATTTTTTGCGGCATCTCCGGCTTTTCAAGCAGGAAGTGTCTTTTTTCAGTAATCTTGTCTCCTACTTTATACCATAAGGCATTTCGGAAACGGTAGTCTAATATGATAAATTTATCTCCAAAGAAGTGTTTGTTGGAATAATTGGAGTAAATCAGCCTGATGGTTTTATCAGTTCTAAAAAAGATTTTGATAATACGCGTGGCAACGTTAGCTACAAATTCATAATTAATAGGGGAATCTGTAACTTTTTCTAAAGTCAAATTTTGTGGTTTCATTGATAAGAACTTAGGGGGTAGACCACAATAATAAGAACTATTTCTTAAAAATTAATTAAAAAATCGACAAAATACCAAAATAAACCCCCAAATAGCACAATTGTTCTAAAAGATACAGTTCGTATTTAAATTATCCTAAGATTTATATTACAAAAAAAACCGCCTACAGGAGGCGGTTTAGTATTTTAGAATTCCGGAAAAATTAATTTTTAACCAAACGCTTAACTATTGTTCCGTTTTCACCTTCCAGTTTCATAATATAAACACCGGTAGCCGCTTTTTGTAAATCAACAGTATAACTGTCTGATGCCGTATTAAATTGCTTAGAATAAACCAACTGGCCAGAAACAGAATATACATTAATTGCATCAACTGCCGTTTGGGTAGCAAATTGAACATTCACCAATCCGTTTGTTGGGTTTGGATATACAGAAACCGAAGCATTTTCAAATGCAGGAGTTGAAAGGGACGGAGCTATAGTTACCGTATAATCTTCCATTTCACCATAATTATTGTTAGCCGCTACAGGCCCGCAAGCAAATTGATGTCCGAAAGATTCTGCAGCAGATGCCGCAACAACAACTCTCATTCTGGTATTACCTACTACCGCTGTTGCAGGAATTGTTATGCTACCGGTAACAGCCTGATTCAAACCAGTACCAATATAGTTATACTCTGCTTCATCAAAAACTCCGTTTTTGTTATAATCAATCCAAACGCCAACTGACTCATATAACCAGCCATCGCCTGATGGTCCTACAGAAACAGAAACCGGGATAGTTGCCCCAATGTTAAATACCGGAGGTGTAACCGAACCGCTATAATTGGTATATCCTGTTGTTGCATTGCCACAAGTTGTACTATTATTTATGGTTCCAACAGTAACGTTAGTAATTACGTCCCCATCTGTACAATTAAAGTTGATCGTATTTATGCAATAGCAGGTATCAACCGCATTTTGTCCTACAGAAACTGCTGTTGAAGTTCCACTCAAACCGCTTCCTGTACAAGTTATGACAACTCTATAAAAAGTAGCCTGCGTTTGACCTGTTCTGGTGTAACTTAGAGAATTTTGTGCTGCACCCAAATTAGTCCATTGGTCTGTTCCTGTTGGAGACGATTGCCACTGGTAAGAATATCCCGCTGCCGGAGTGACACCAGATGCACTCAAAACAAAAGAAGTCTGACCGCATACAGAAGTTTGTGTAGAAGTTGCCGCTCCCACTGCCGGTGTACCTGTACATGCTGTTGCGGCAACAACATTTACAGCATAATCCTCATATTCTCCATATCCCAGATAAGGTTCAGCACAAGAACTTGTTGCTGTGATTGCTTGTGCATACTGTGCCTTAACTCTCATTCTGATATTTCCTGCCGGAGCCGAAACCGGAATTGCGATAGAAGCTGTCACCACAGAGCCTGCAGCCGGTGAAGTTCCTATTGCAAAAAATTCTGACGCATCAAAAACACCATCATCATTAAAATCGAGCCATGCAGCCACATATTGGGTTCCAAGGTGTGGAGGAATTGTTACCGAAATATTATACGATTGTCCTGCAACAACGCTAGCTGCTGTTCCGGCTGTATAATCTCCATATCCAAATTCTGAGCAGGCAGAAGAGTTGTTAATCCCGGCAAAAGTAACATTTACAATTTCATCGCCATCGGTGCAGTCTCCTTCCTCCGGCGTACAATAAGATTGTGATTGAGCTGTAATTGACGCCAATAAAAATGCGCCAAAAAATAAACCTTTGATTTGTGTAAAGTCTTGTCTTACACCTGACAGTAATGTAGTTTTTTTCATGAAAAATTATTTTCATGCAAATAACATCTTAATACGTGGACTAAGATTTGTATTAAATATTATTTACATCGTTATACTTCACTAAGATATGAATTTTATTATTAAAACAAAATCCTAAAAGCCAAAACAGGGAACAAATCCTTAAATTTTAACAATTATCAGGAATTACAAGTCAGCAGAAAAGGGCAATGAAAGCTGATAATTTATTCTTACTTTTATCGCTACAAAAAATTTAAAATGAACGATACAATCATCACTATCATTGCTTTCATAATTGCCTTAGCCATAGGTCTTTTTATTGGAAAAGCATTGTTTTCAGCCAACGCAAAATCAGAAAAAGCAAGCCTTGAAGAAAGGGTAAACGGACTGATGTCACAGATGGAACAATTAAGACAACAGCATCAGCACGAAATCAGAAATACAGAAAATCAATTGCAGCAAACTGCAATGGAAAGAGAAAACCTCCGGGCTGAAAAAGAAGCTCTTGCTATTCAGCTTTCTAAAAAAGAAGTTGATTTCGAAAACTTATGGGAGCGAAACAAGGAACAAAAACAGGAGGTAGAGCAATTACAGGAAAAATTCACAAAGGAGTTTGAAAACCTTGCCAACAAAATACTGGAAGAGAAATCTTCAAAATTCACAGAACAAAATAAGGAGAACTTAAAAAACATACTCTCCCCTCTTCAGGACAAAATCCAGCTTTTTGAGAAAAAAGTAGAAGATACACATAAAGAAAGCATTGACTATCATGCCGCACTTCGTCAGCAAATATTGGGTCTTCGTGAAATGAACGAACAGATGAGCAAGGAAACACTCAACCTTACAAAAGCCTTAAAAGGCGACAGCAAAATGCAAGGAAACTGGGGCGAGCTGATTCTGGAAAGAGTACTTGAAAAATCAGGTCTTGAAAAAGGGAGAGAATATGAAGTACAGCAAAGTTTTATAACCGAAGACGGAACACGTGTTTTTCCTGACGTTGTAATCAATCTTCCCGACGGAAAGAAAATGGTTGTGGATTCGAAAGTATCACTGATTTCCTATGAAAAATACATCAATGAGGAAGATGATACCCTGAAAGCTTCTTTTTTAAAAGAGCATCTAAATTCCATAAGGAGACACGTAGAGCAACTGGGCGCTAAAAATTACCACGACCTTTACCAAATAGAAAGCCCGGATTTTGTCCTGCTCTTTATCCCTATGGAACCCGCATTTGCCATAGCCCTAAACGAGGATGCCACGTTATACAACAAAGCTTTCGAGAAAAACATCGTGATTGTAACGCCTTCTACCCTTTTGGCAACCTTACGCACTATTGATAGCATGTGGACCAATCAAAAGCAACAGGAAAACGCTTTTGAAATAGCCCGACAAGCCGGAGCTCTCTATGACAAATTTGAAGGATTTGTGAGCGATCTGGTAAAGATTGGCAAAAAAATGGACGAAGCAAAAACAGAATATCAGGGCGCAATGAACAAACTTTTTGACGGAAAGGGCAACCTTATCAACAGCGTAGAACGATTGAAAAAAATGGGAGCCAAAGCCAAAAAATCACTTCCTGAAAATATATTGAGAAGAGCAGAAACTGACGAAACTGAAAATTAATTCCTTTTTATCATGGACAAGATTTACAAAACTCCAAAATCTTCGCGAATCACGATTTCCGAATTGATGTTACCTTCGCATTCCAACTTTAGCGGCAAAATTCACGGCGGCTATATCTTGTCTCTGATGGACCAGATTGCGTTTGCCTGCGCCTCAAAATTTTCCGGAACCTATTGTGTTACCGCTTCCGTAGATACTGTAGATTTTCTTAATCCGATTGAAATTGGCGAACTGGTCACATTAAAAGCTTCCGTAAATTATGTTGGCAACAGTTCAATGGTAATTGGCATTCGTGTTACAGCAGAAAACATACAGACCCGAAAAGTAAAACATTGCAATTCGTCCTACTTCACTATGGTCGCAAAAGATGATTCGGGCAAAAATGTATCCGTACCAAGATTAACGCTTACAACAGCAGAAGAAGTGCGTCGTTTTTGCGATTCCCTCAGGAGAATCCGATCCAAAAAAGAGCACAGGGAACAGGAGATTTTATTTGACCATACTTCACTGGATATGCTGCAGGAGATTCAAAACATGGACATCAAAATCCATTTATAAAAGGTTTCAAACATTTTAGTATCAAGGCCATAACTTTTTTATTATAAAGTTATTTTCTTTATAGTTTTATTATATATTTGCTATATTATTTCCTAATTTTTTGACAGCAAATCTATGAAACAAAACTATTTTTTAAAGAAATCACTATTATTACTACTTTTCTTTGCCTTTCTTTCATGCGGTTCCGACAATGATTATGTGCCTCTCCCAGAACCCACTTCACCGGTTGTAGTTGATCTTGCTGCCGTTCCTTATTCAAAATTATCAGACTATAAATTCTTTGAAGGAACGATGAAAAATCAGGTTCCGTCACTTGACGTATTACCTTATGAGCCAGCCAGCCAACTTTTCACAGATTATGCTCACAAAAAGAGATTTGTATGGATGCCAAAAAACAAAAAAGCTGTTTATGACGGCGACGGAAAAACATTGGTTTTCCCTGTTGGCACGGCATTAATAAAGACCTTTTATTATGATAATGTACAGCCTAACAACACCACCCGTATTATTGAAACCCGGGTGATGATCCGAAAAGAAGAAGGCTGGATTTTTGCCAATTATGTATGGAATTCGGAACAGACCGAAGCAACACTTGATCCAAACGGCAGTTTCACAGAAATTACCTGGAGAGAGGGGGCAACTATAAAAACTGCGAATTATCGCATTCCGTCATCTGCAGGAGGTGAATGCCTGACCTGTCATAAATCTGTTGACAAGGCACTCCCAATTGGACCAAAACCTCAAAACCTGAACTTCGCAATAAATTATGGTTCAGGCAGTAAAAATCAATTGGAAAAATGGGCCGAAGTAGGCTATCTGGATAATAATTATCCTAGAAATATTGTATCGACTGTAAGATGGAACGATACATCACAACCATTAGAAAAAAGAGTACGATCCTATATTGACATTAATTGCGCCCACTGCCATCAAGAGGGCAGCCATTGCTCCTATCGTGATATGCGTTTTGCCTTCAGTGAAACTTCTGACATATCTAATATGGGGGTTTGTATGGTTCCCGTTGACAATGTCGGCAGTGGATTATCACACATTGTAGCGCCGGGAAGCCCTGGAAGATCTGTAATGTCTTTCCGACTGGAATCTGTAAACGAGTCAACACGAATGCCTTTACTCGGAAGAACGATTGTACATGAAGAAGCTGTCGAAATGATCAATCAATGGATAAGCTCTTTAGATACAAGATGTAACTAATAAACAAACAAAAACAACAATTATGAAAAAAAAACTACCCCTAATTATCTTAGCCTTTTCTGCATTTTTTGCTCAGGCACAAGATAATTGTCAATCTGCCCTGACTATTACAGCGGGAAGATACACAGTTGATCAGATCAACGGAAGTGCCAACACCTATGGTATATGTGCAGGAAACGGAACCGCACCAAATTCTGAATGGTACAAATACACACCAACTACCAGTACTTCTGTGACCGTAACAACAGACCTGTTGGTCAATATTGGCGGCGACACCCGATTTCACATTTACAGAGGCACATGCGGAGCCTTGACTTGCGCCGGTGGAGATGATGATAGTGGAAATTTAGGAAACGGATATTTATCTGCTCACACTTTTAACGTTACGGCCGGAACCACCTATTATATCGTTTTTGATAACAAATGGCAAAGCACCGGTTTTGATTTTGTTCTTGCAGAAGGCCCTTATACTCCGGAACAGCCGCAAGTTCCCGGGCAGATTGTTAGATTTAATGCTCAATCTATTACCCTTATTGGAAGTTATAAAAATTGTGTGGTAGACATGAATGGTGATTATTTAGATGACATTGTTGGTATCAGCAGTACCAATCTCAATATCCTTTACCAAAACGCTGCCGGCGGATTTACTTCTGCAACCGTACCTACTACAAATGCCACTTTTATGCCTTCATGGAGCGTAACAGCTGGTGATTTTGACAAAAATGGTTATAATGACTTATTATTTGGTGCCGGTAATGGTGTGACTTTCCTTAAAGCGAACAGCACAGGAACAGCCTACACTGCAATATCAGGTCCTCAATCTATTTTCAGTCAGCGTTCCAATTTTGTAGACATTAATAATGACGGTCATCTTGATGCTTTTGTCTGCCATGATGTTAACCCTAACGTTTATTACCTCAACGACGGAAACGGAAACCTTATCTTCCACCAGGGAGGTATGGGCGATTATCCAAACGGAGGAAATTACGGTTCAATATTCGTAGATTATGACAACGATGGTGATCAGGATCTTTTCATTGCAAAATGTAGAGGCGGTAACCCGGCAGCCAGTACTGATGAACTTCACAGAAACAACGGAAACGGAACTTTTACCAATGTAGCCGCTGAAGCCGGATTAGCGGATCCTGATCAATCATGGTCAAGTGCTTTCGGAGATTTTGACAATGATGGCTATATGGATGTCTTAATTGGTTCAAATGCCGGAGGAACAGCACAAAAACTGATGCGTAATAATAAAAACGGAACGTTTACAAATGTAACTGCGGGTTCCGGTTTTGACACATACAATAACATGGGAAGAGAATATATTGCCCGTGATTTTAACAACGACGGATTTATTGATGTATATGGTCCGGGCGGTATTATTATGATTAACAATGGTGACTGGACCTTTACAAAATCTGGTGGTGCGCCACCTAATGGTTCCATTGGAGACTTAAATAACGACGGTTTCCTTGACGTACAATCAGAAAATACCATTTACCTCAACCAGGGAAATGACAATAACTGGATTACAATAAACCTTAAAGGTGTTCAAAGCAACGGAAACGGTATTGGAGCCAGGGTAGAACTTTATGGAGCATGGGGCAAACAAATCCGTGATGTTAGAAGTGGCGAAGGTTTTGAATTTGCCAATACGCTAAACACTCATTTTGGAATAGGAACAGCTACAGCTATTGAAAAAGTAATTATCAAATGGCCTTCAGGATTGGTAGATCAGATTATGAACCCAACTAAAAACACCAGACTTCTGGTAACCGAGGGTTCTACTTTAGGCGTATCTGAAGCAAACAGCGCTATGTTTGTAATTTACCCTAATCCGGCATCCAATCAAATCCGAATCCAACTGAATGAAATGAAATATGACATTACTGATGCAAAAATTTATGACTATAACGGAAGAATGGTTTCTGATGTAAAAATCAAAGACAATACTATCGATATCCAGTCATTATCTGTAGGAAACTATATGATGGTTCTACAGAACAGCAACGGTGAAAAATTCTCCCAAAAATTCATTAAAAAATAAAATACACATTAATCAATAAAAAAATCCCGAACGATGTTCGGGATTTTTTTATTCCTTATAATCAGTCTATCCTGTTTAAACTTACGAATTGGACTTCTAAATTATTCCACTATTAAGGTTTTCGTTGCGTTTCCATAATCTGTCCTCACAACCACCATATACGATCCTGTAGTCAAATCTGAGGTATTTATTGTAACTTGAGATTCCGAAATTGCCTGTACTCTTACTACCCTTCCTAAATTATCATATACTTTAATTTCACCGCCTGACACAAAATCAGGAAGCTCCAATGTTGTAAAACCTTTGGCAGGATTGGGATACATCTTAAACGATTCAGCAGTGAAATTTTCTGTACCCAGTGTAAAATTAGCTACAGTGGCACCACTATTTCCAGGGCCATGATAGCCCATTGCCAAACTTCCCGGTCTGTGTGCCCAAGCCAGATTGAGTGGCTGTGCCGAAGTGCTAAAAGTATAATCGTTAGAATCGCCGGTATCACGGGCACGTGTAGCTGTTACGGTCCTTACACCGGTATTAATCACATTTGAAGTTACCGTCCAGTTTTGACTGGCATCCAATGGCGGCGTAGCTCCTATTCCGGCAAAAGTCCTGTCTGTCATAGCGGTTCCGTCAAAAATCACTACATCACTTCCGTTGTCATTCATAGATGTAGCATTAAAAGACAAGCCGAGCCAATCAGTAGACGGCCCTACAAGAGTAAGCGTAACTAAACTGCTGTTTACTTCTATAGCAGCAGTAAATCCGGAGGTCAAAGTGACGGTTCCGGTGCTGTAAGTCTGGGCACTCAAACCGAAACCCGAAAGTAGTGTTGTAAAAAAGGCCAAAGTAGTTTTTCTCATATTATTTTGTTTTTAGGATTTGTATCAGCTTGTCATCATTAGACAGTATAGCATAATCAAGTGCGGAGTTTCCCCTGTTGTCCTTAGCATATGGGTCTGCTTCCGCTTTTATCAGGAAAGCGGCAATTTCATAGTTCTTAAAAATCGAAGCGTATATCAAGGCTGTAGTTCCGTTAGAATCCGGTATATTCGGATTTGCTTTTTTTTCAAGCAGCTTTTTTACTATTGCTACATTTCCTTTTACGGAAGCCGCCATCAGGGCTGTACCCATACCGCTAACAGCATTAATATCTTTGACGTGTTGTATCAAAAAATCTGCAACCGACGTATTGCCTCTGTAACAGGCCAAAATTAACGGGGAATAGCCTTCGGGCGATAAGTCATTTATACAATCAGGGCTATGTTTCATCAATGTCTTTACCTCATCAACTGTTCCGGTTCGGGCCACATTGAAAATATCTTTCTGGGAAAAGACAGTTGTGGATAAAAAGAAAAGAAAAAGAAGAAAAGTAGTTTTTTTCATAAGCGGCTTATTTAAATCCGGAACAGATATTCTTAAAAATTTATCCTTTGAATTTAATATTGTTTTACAAATCAGTTAAATACAAAAGAAAGATAAGTATTTTTAATAAAAATATATTCGGTTTTAGAATAATTTTAAAACAATAAAAATATTTAAAAATTAAAAAGCCCCCAATCCGGGGGCTCACTCATTACGATTCAGCAACTATTATTTTGAATTCTTTAGTGTTTCCAAATACAATAAAACATCGTCTTTATAACTGGCTCCAATAGGAATTTCAATACCGCCAACTTCAATTTCATTTAATGTAAAGGCAGTAATTTTTGAAGTATTTATAATAAAGGAGCGATGAATTCGCAAAAAATTATCCTGATTTAATTCCTGCTGAATGTCTCCTATTTTATATTTTGAGGTAATATTCTTATCGCCCGTCGTATTGATTTTTATATAATCCTTCAGGCTTTCAATATAGATAATATCGTTGGTATTAATTTTATAGTTTTTAATTCCCGATTTCACCAAAATAAATTCATCCGGAACAGATTCTTTGGTTTTTACTTCAATGTTAGCAGTATTTGTGCTTAAAAATTTGTCAACAGCTTTGAAAAAACGCTCAAAAGTAATTGGCTTTAGCAGATAGTCCACAACTCCCAAATCATAGCCTTCGAGGGCATAATCCCGGTAAGCGGTGGTTAATATGGTTTTGGGCGGATTTTTTAGATTTTTTAAAAATTCTATTCCCGTAATGTTAGGCATTTTTATATCCAGAAACATCAAATCAATCTTTTGCAAATTTAATATCTCAAAGGCTTTCAATGCCGTATTACAGGTGGCAACAACTTCTAAATTGTCTATTTTTGCGATATGCTTTTCGATTAACCGAATTGCCAGCGGTTCGTCATCAACTACCAGACATTTAATCTTCATATGCTATTATTTTGATTGATTTGTAAAACTACTGAAAACAAATTTGAAGCCTGTTTTATATCCAATGAATAATTACCGGAATAGATCAGGTCAAGTTGTTTCTTTATGTTGTTCAACCCTATTTTTTCTCTGTCCTTGCTTACATAATCGCTTGAAACCGTGTTTGAAATTTCAAATGAAAAATGATTCCCTTTTTGAGTAATAGAAATCCTTATTTTTGGAGAACCGCTATCTTCTCCCGCACCATGTTTAAAGGCATTTTCTACCAATGACAAAAGCAACAATGGCGGTATTTCAATATTATTTTCAATAACAGTATCAAAAGTAATTTCTAACCTATCGTCATATCTCAATTTCTCCAGTTCGATATAGTTTTTTATCAGTTCTATTTCGTTTGACAAGGAAACGAATTGACCATTGCATTTATATAAAACATGATCCAGAATATCAGAGAGCTTTCCAATAGCACTGGCTGTCTTAGGCGAATTATCTAAAGAAAGCGAATAAATATTGTTCAGCGTATTAAACAGAAAATGCGGATTCAATTGTGCCTTCAGCATTTTTAGTTCCGATTCTGTTTTTTTTTGCTCTAACTGCCTTGCCTCGTTTTTTTTCTGCTCGTTGTTGACAAAATATTTCACAAATAAAAACTGAAAGGATATTGAAAAAACGGCAGGAAAATATTTAGCCACCAACGAATGGATGTCTGTAAGAATTTCATAAACTGATTCCTGTTCAAAAGGTCGTGTTCTGACCAGTTCCTCTCCTACATGAACTGTCAAAATTCTGGCAAGGGCAGAAAATAAATAAAACGAAAGCAGAAATAAAATTACGGACAGGAAATATTTCTTTTTCAATATAAATTTTGGAAGCAAATAATACGCAAGAAAATAAGCTGCCAGCATTTGCGGAATATGAATGCAAAAATTGAATAACAAAATTACTCCCAGCGGATCGTGACTCTCATCTAACAAACCCACCGGAATGTAGGTTATTACTATAATAAACCAGAATAGGAGATGCTGTGCTAATCTGTGAGTCCGGACATATTCCGATATTTTTTTAAAATTATCCATCGCTAAAAAGAAATAAAGATAATCAAGAACCTTTTAATTTCAACCGCTGTCGACAAAAACGCCATTTTCACTCGTGAATACTGTTTTTTCGCTCCTAAAGACCATTTTAGCGCTATAAACCGGGTATTTACCTGCAAAAAAGCTGTTTCTGTCATATATCACTTTTACGCTTCATAAAACATCCAATCTTTGCCCTGTAATTGTAAACAAAATCATCATGAAAAAAATAGTATTCATAGCAATCCTGCTTTCTTTTACAGCCCTCTATTCTCAGGAGATACAAAAAGCCATAACTGTTAGCGGAAGAGTAATTGAGAAAAAGACCGCTGTCGCACTGGAATTTGCAACGGTTACTTTTACAAATAGTCCGGACGGCGAATCGGTTGCAGGGTCAATAACAGATGACAAGGGAAATTTCAGTCTTAAAATAGTACCAGGAAAATACCATATTAAAGCGGAGTTTATTGGTTTGGAAAGTAGCATCATAGAAAACATTGACCTGCAAGCCGATCAGGTATTGCCAACATTTTTGCTGGACGAGATTCCAACCCAATTGGAGACCGTAGAAATCCAGACCGAAAAAACAACCATAGAACACAAACTGGACAAAAAGGTGTTTAATGTGGGCAGTGATTTGGTTTCAAAAGGAGGCAATGCAACCGACATTTTAAACAATGTACCCTCAGTAAGTGTTAACTATAATGGTACTGTTAGTTTACGGGGCAATACCGGTGTCCGAATTCTTATTAATGGGAAACCTTCCGTTTTGACTGCCAATAACGGGTTGGAACAAATTCCGGCAGAGAATATCGAAAAAATAGAAGTCATCACCAATCCATCCTCCAAATATGACTCTGAAGGAACAGCCGGAATTATCAATATCGTATTAAAGAAAAACAAAAGCAAAGGATTTGGCAGTTCCGTTCAGGTTACGACAGGAATTCCTGACAATCATGCCTTAGGTTACAACGTAAATTATAAAAACAAAAAAATCAATATTTTTTCAGATTTGAGATACCGATACATCTACTTTCCGGGCAACGAATCTACCTCAAGAACCATTTATGACGGTAATGTTATCGATTCGTATTTGGACGGAACTGTGGACAGGGAAAGAACAAACAGAACATTTACGGCTTACATGGGTGGTGATTATTATTTCAACGACAAAAACATGATTACGCTGAGCTATTTTTACAGAAACAACACCAGCAGAAGAACCGTTGACTATGCTTTTAATTATTTGGACGAAAACCGCAATCCCGAACGGAATGTCAATGCTAAAGAAGCTTACAGAGAACCGCAAACTGCCAATCAGATTGAATTGAACTACATCAAAACATTTGCTAAAGAAGGTCAAAAGTTCACAATCAACCTACAATATGATTTTTGGAATGATGACGAAAACGAATCGATTGCCGAGCAGGAATTTTTTCCGGTTGCCTTGCCGGTGAGGGCGTTAAAAAGCAGAAACATTGAAAGCAGCAAAGACTTCCTGTTTCAATCGGATTACAGCTTACCGATTAACGAAAAGTCTAAAATCGAATTTGGATTAAAAGGTGAAATCAGACGAATCAACAGCGATTATCAGGCCTACGACAATAATATTGCTATTGACAGCCTAAACAACTTATTGCATTATGATGAAAGAATCATCGGGGCCTATGTGCAATACGGAAGCAGCATCAAAAAGTTCAGCTATTTATTAGGACTTAGAATCGAAGATTCAAAGACGGGAAGTAACGACAGAATCAATTTGTTCAATATTGATAAAAAATATACCGATTTCTTTCCAACCGCCCATTTTACTTATGAAATCAATGATGTTTTCAATGTTCAGTTAAGTTATAGCCGCCGTATTAGCCGTCCCGGTTTTTGGCAACTCAATCCGTTTGGCGGAATTGCAGACCGAAGAAACATCCGAATCGGAAATCCTGATTTGGATCCGGTATATACCAATTCGTATGAACTCGGAACTTTAATCAAATGGGGAAAAGTAACCATCAATCCTAGTATATACCATCAATATTCAAAGAACATTTTTGAAGACATCCGCTTTACAAATTCTGATGGCTTTTTAGTAGAACAAGCTATAAATTCCGGAACAGAAAGCAGAATTGGAGCCGAAATCAGTTTTACTTATTCTCCTTTAAAATGGCTGACACTTACCGGAGAGGCAAACTATTATACTTTTGAGCAAAAAGGAATGTTTCATGTTTCGGATAAAAATTTTCTATCCAAACAAAGCACGCGCATCAAATTTTCAACATGGAATTTCCAGACCAACCTGAATTATCTTGGAGCTACAAGCAGCGGCCAATACAGTTCGAAATCGCAATATTGGTTTGATTTGGGCATGGGAAAAGATATCTGGAATGAAAGAGCTACCATAACCTTAAAAGCAGATAATATTTTCGACTCCCGGATTTCAAAAGGTTCTGCCAGAGGAGATGATTATGCCCTTAATTATAGTTACAGAAGTCCCGGCCCAAGAGTATATGCCACATTTACGTATCGATTGAACAGAAAAAAGAGCGATAGAGAACGTTTGCCTGACTAGCGAAAACAAAAATCCCGACTCATGGTCGGGATTTTTTATTATTTACTCAAGTACATTTTGCGTCGGCTGTACAGCTCATAGAACTGATCGTCTTTCAGGTCATCGATAAACAAAATGCTTTCTCCTGTAGATTTCATTTCCGGACCAAGCGCCTTGTTAACTCCTGAAAATTTGCTGAAAGAGAAAACCGGCTGTTTTATAGCAAATCCTTTTAAGTGAGGATTAAAGTCAAAGTCCGTCACTTTATTATGCCCTAACATTACTTTAGTCGCATAATTTACATAAGGCTCGCCATATGCTTTTGCAATAAACGGAACCGTTCTGGATGCTCTTGGGTTAGCCTCGATGATATAAACCATATCATCTTTAATAGCAAACTGGATATTAATCAGACCTACCGTTTTCAAAGCCAATGCAATTTTCTTCGTATGGTCTTTAATCTGCTGCATCACGAACTCACCTAAATTGAATGGTGGCAACGTTGCATTTGAATCTCCCGAATGCACTCCGCAAGGTTCAATATGCTCCATGATTCCGATGATGTAAACATTTTCACCGTCACAGATGGCATCTGCTTCTGCCTCAATTGCTCCATCCAGATAATGGTCTAACAACAGCTTATTTCCAGGAATACTACGCAACAAATCGATTACGTGCTCTTCCAGTTCTTTTTTATTGATAACGATTTTCATTCCTTGTCCGCCAAGCACATAAGATGGTCTGACCAGCAAAGGAAAATCTAATTTATCTGCCAAAGCCGATGCTTCATCAGCAGTTTCGGCAATCCCGAATTTAGGGAACGGGATATTCAATTCCGTGAGGAGTTCTGAAAAACGCCCTCTGTCTTCTGCCAAATCGAGTGCATCAAAGCTGGTTCCTATAATCTTGATTCCGTATTTGGAAAGCTTTTCTGCCAGTTTTAATGCCGTCTGTCCTCCTAACTGTACGATTACACCTTCCGGTTTTTCATGCTGGATAATATCATAGATATGCTCCCAGAACACCGGCTCGAAGTATAATTTGTCTGCCGTATCAAAATCGGTAGAAACGGTTTCAGGATTACAGTTAATCATTATCGTTTCATAACCGCATTCTTTAGCCGCCAAAACACCATGTACGCAGGAATAGTCAAACTCAATTCCCTGACCGATTCGGTTTGGACCTGAACCAAGGACAACCACTTTCTTTCTATCGGTTACGGCACTTTCGTTATGGACATATCGTTTACCGTCTGCCGTTTCAATTTCGGCTTCAAAAGTTGAATAGTAATACGGTGTTTTTGCTTTAAACTCTGCAGCACACGTATCAACCAGTTTGTAAACGCGGTTGATGTTCATTTCTTCACGTAGCTTGTGCACCTGACTTTCAAGACAGCCCATCATGTGAGCAATCTGCCTGTCGGCAAAACCTTTCTGTTTGGCTTCCAACAATAATTCTTTTGGAAGCGTATCTATTTTAAAGTTGGAAATTTCTTTTTCCAACGTATATAATTCTTCGTATTGTTTCAGGAACCACATGTCAATTTTAGTGATTTCATGAATCCTGCTCAACGGAATACCCATTTGGATGGCATCATAAATCACGAAAACGCGATCCCAACTTGCAAAAGTCAGCTTTTCGATAATCTGCTCGTAGTTCGTATAGCCTTTGCCGTCAGCACCCAGACCATTTCTTTTGATTTCCAAAGATTGTGTAGCTTTATGCAAAGCCTCCTGGAAGGAACGGCCAATACCCATCACCTCTCCTACTGATTTCATCTGAAGCCCCAACGTTCTGTCTGCACCTTCAAACTTGTCAAAGTTCCAACGTGGTATTTTTACGATTACATAATCCAAAGTAGGCTCAAATAAGGCCGAAGTCGACTTGGTAATCTGGTTTTGCAATTCGTCCAGGTGATATCCCAAAGCCAGTTTTGAAGCAATCTTGGCAATAGGATAACCTGTTGCTTTTGATGCCAGGGCCGAAGAACGGGAAACACGCGGATTGATTTCGATAGCTACAATATCTTCTCTTTCATCCGGAGATACTGCAAACTGCACGTTACATCCACCTGCAAAATTTCCAATGCTTCGCATCATCTTGATGGCCATGTCACGCATCTTTTGGAAAGTAGCATCAGATAATGTCATTGCCGGAGCTACCGTAATAGAATCACCTGTATGGATACCCATCGGGTCCATATTTTCAATAGAACAGATGATTACGACATTGTCATTTTTATCTCTTAAAAGTTCTAGTTCATATTCTTTCCAACCAAACAATGCCTTATCGATAAGTACTTCGTGTATTGGAGAAGCTTCCAATCCTTTGGTAAGCAAATCATCAAAATCTTCTTTTTTATGTACGAAAGCAGCTCCGGTTCCTCCTAAGGTAAACGAAGGGCGTATTACCAACGGAAAACCAAATTCCTGTGCGATTTCTTTTCCCTGAAGGAAAGAAGTAGCTGTTTTTGCAGGTGCTGCCGGAATATCAATTTTCTGAAGCAATTGCTTGAACTGTTCACGGTCTTCGGTAATATTAATGGCATTGATATCCACACCAATTAATTTCACGCCAAAATCTGCCCAGATTCCTTTTTCATCGGCTTCCAGACATAAATTCAAGGCAGTCTGTCCTCCCATTGTTGGCAAAACGGCATCAATCTGCGGATGTTCTTTAAGGATTTCGATGATAGACTTGGTTGTCAGTGGCTTCAAATAAACATGGTCGGCCATTGACGGGTCTGTCATAATTGTAGCGGGATTGGAATTGATTAAGATAACTTCAATTCCTTCTTCTCTGATAGATCGTGCGGATTGTGAACCAGCATAATCAAACTCGCAGGCCTGTCCGATAACGATTGGACCTGAACCGATGATTAAAACTGATTTAATTGAATTGTCTTTCGGCATGTTGTTGTGTGTTGTTGTAGTTAATCCTGGCAGGGCTGACACCCTGAACCTATTTAAAATTTAGCGACAAGGTATAAAAAAAGGCGGTACTGAAATTAAGTAACGCCTTTATCGATGTTTATCTAAACATTATTTTTTGTGTCTTGGTTCAGAAGAAACAGTAAGTTTATGTCTTCCTTTAGCTCTTCTACGAGCAAGCACTTTTCTTCCATTGGCTGTAGCCATTCTTTCCATAAAACCGTGCTTATTTCTTCTTTTTCTTTTCGATGGTTGAAACGTTCTTTTGCTCATTGCTTTATATCTTTAAAAATCTTAATTAAATATCTTTTTATAGGTTCGAAATCAATAGCTGTTCCAAAACCGAGTGCAAATATACGAAGTCTTTTTTTTCTGGCAAGTAGTTTTATAAAAATATTTTTAATTGATTTTATTACCTTTGCGACTCAAATATACAAAATTATGTTCCATAGAAATATTAAACTCATCTTAGCCGGACTAATTATCGCTACCGGAATTTGGCAATTTACAGAAAACAACATCGGAAACGGGATTTTCCTTATCCTGTTATCACTGGTCTTTATATTACTTTATTTTAAAAATGAATTTATACTTCTGGCTTTCCTTAAATTGAGAAAACAGGATTTTGCCGGAGCTCAAAAATGGCTGGCCTACATCAAAAATCCTGAAACGGCTTTGGTCAGAAAACAACAAGGATATTACAACTACCTTCACGGACTGATGCTTTCGCAAACCAACCTGATGCAGGCTGAAAAGCATTTCAAAAAAGCGGTGGAATTAGGATTGTCAATGGATATGGACCTTGCCGTTGCCAAATTAAACCTTGCCGGTGTTGCTATGTCAAGACGAAGAAAAATCGAAGCTACGAACCTGTTGAACGAGGTTAAAAGATTAGACAAGCAGAACATGCTTAAAGACCAGGTGAAGATGATGAAGGAACAATTGAAGAAAATCTAAAAAGAAATACCTACCATAAAAAAGCCATACTTTTCAGTATGGCTTTTTTATTTAATATCCCTCTGTCGGAATTTCTATTACATATTTCTTTTTCGCCGGATTTGTCAACTTCCTGTCGCGAAGCCATGGATTATGGATTTTCAAAATCTTATAATTGATTCCCTGTGATTTTGCGAAAGAAGCCAGGTCAGTAATCGAGCTGTCTATTTCCAGCTTTCGGGTTGGAATTGCCTGATATAATTCTGCCGGCGCCACATTGAATCCGTATTGTACCGGGTTTTGCATAATTTGCTTCAAGGCCAGAATCCTGAAAACATAACGCGCTGTCTCATCCGTCAAAAGGAGGTCATAATAATTTGTAACTCCCTGAATCGTTATTTGCTTATTGACTCCGCCAAAACCTCCATTATAAGAAGCCGCAGCCAATGTCCAGCTACCAAACTTTTTATAGGCATCCAACAGGTATTTGCAGGCTGCTTCTGTCGATTTTTCAAGATGGTATCTCTCATCAACAACATCATTTACCTCCATACCTCTTTCTTTTGCCGTGTCTGCCATAAACTGCCAGAATCCTTTGGCTCCCGCAGAAGAGGTAGCATTCATCAATGCACTTTCTGCTACGGCAAGATATTTAAAATCATCAGGAACCCCATTTTTTTTGAGGATGGGTTCTATAACCGGAAAAAAGCGGTTGGCCCTTTTTATAATCAAAAGCGTAGAAGCGTCCAGGTTTGCATTAACCAGTAACTCCCTATCAAAGCGTTCTTTTACATCAACAATATTCAGAGGTGTTTTTTCTCCGGCAAAATCAATTTCTGCAGGAAAAAAATAACCTTTTTCTACCGGAGCCTTATCTCCTATTTTTTCATCGGAAACCGCATGGATTAAAATGCCGCTTACCAAAACAACCGAGGCTATCAAGCCAGTCTTCTTCATCAATTTCATAGTCTTAGTCTTTAGTCTTTGAGTGTATTTTGTAAACCTACAAACATTTTTTAATATTTACGCTCCTAATATAATTTTAGGAAGGTGTTCGTTCAGCCATTTGAACTTATTAATAATCATAATATGTGTCCCGCCTTTTACAGGGATAAATCCCTTAATGTATTTAGGAGGAAAAACTTCATCCGCATCACCATGAATATGAACCACTTGCTCATCCGGTATTGCCCTATCCCATAAAATAATCTGCTCCAGAGCCCAGTCCAGATATTTTTTGTCTCTCATGGAAAGAAATTTTTCATAAAGCTTCAGCTTTTTGTTCATCTTATCGTTTCCAAAAGAAAATTTCGCAAAGGCTTCCACGTTCTGCATCAGTCCGGTAGGGAAAAACTTGTAGGCTCTTATTGATTTTGCAACTTTCATCCTTCTCGGAAACTCTGCATTGCATTTGACACTTGAAATAATAATCACTTTTCTTGCCTTTACAAATCGGGCCATTTCCTGTACTAAAACTCCGCCAAAAGACACACCAATAAGTACGGGATTTTCATGTTTTATTTCTTTCGCCATTCGTTCTGCATAACCTGCAAGACTTTCTCCTTCCAACGGAATCGTCCATTCTAAAAGATGGGTTTCGAACTGGTCTTCAGGCAGATGAATCCTTTCAAAAATTGTGGAGCTAGCGGCCATACCCGGCATAAAATATACTGGAATTTTTTCCATCAGAATTGTTTTAACGGTATCATAACAGCAACAAAAGGTTTTTATTACGAAATTTGTATAAAATTATGGTTTTTATCCCAAACACCTCTTCTCAACATTTTAAATAATCGATAAGTTATAAAACGACAATGTTTTCAAAATCAAAACTCATGCCGTTTAAACCATCGATACCACTACAATATCTTTATTTGAATTATGGAAATTAAAGACAACACTTTTTCAAGACAGTTTGAAGCCCATAGTGACGGAAAACTAATTGCGGTTGAATACTCTTTTCAGGAGAAAAAAATTTTTCTCACTAAAATACTCACTCCTGAACAATTTGAGAATGACGATTTTATAAATGACTTCCTAAAAGAAATCATGTCTATTGCAGAACAACGGAAATTAAAAGTAGTACCTATACATCCGAAAATAGCAGCCTTTTTCAGAAAAAATCCTGCTTACAAAGAATTGCTTCCTCCGGGAATCCGCATTTAATTTGATTCGTCTGGCAAAGTTTTAGCCACAGATTAGAATAATTACGCTGATTTATGTTTGCTCCTGATTAAACTTCGCGGCTTTGCGGCTTTACGAGCAATGATTTTCACGCAAAGACGCAGAGGCGCAAAATTCTACAATAGAAATATTGAACGTTATCATCGGGGAGAT
Source organism: Flavobacterium sp. 38-13 (assembly GCF_001899155.1). Classification (NCBI taxonomy): domain Bacteria; kingdom Pseudomonadati; phylum Bacteroidota; class Flavobacteriia; order Flavobacteriales; family Flavobacteriaceae; genus Flavobacterium; species Flavobacterium sp. 38-13. Next base: position 6,759 of record NZ_MKVG01000003.1, on the reverse strand, counting down.
AAACCTCTAATGGTCATTTAAGTTTTTCAGCCACAGATTAGATAATTACGCTGATTTATGCTTGCTCCTGATTAAACTTCGCGGCTTTGCGAGCAATTTTTCACGCAAAGACGCAGAGGCGCAAAACAATATCAACTGTATTTTTGTTGTAAAGTTTCCGGCAATCCATTATTTTTATCGAATGACAGAAGAAAACCTTAAAATTCTTAGCTTCTTCGAAAACATCGAAAAATATTACGGATGTAAAACCGAAATTACGGAAGGATTGTATAGTCTCCAGGAAAGTTTTGACAACCACTCAACTACCTGGAATTTGTCAGAGTTTACACTTATCCGTTCCGGCTACAGGAAAAGCGGCGGACGGATGATGATGGAAGGCGAAAAGATGTATTTTGAAATTTCTGCCGCCCTGATTGTAAGCTTTAAGCAAACAGGCAGGAATTCTTTTGAGTTTATAGAAAAATATGGTGAATCCGTTTTCAGAATTACTAAAATCCGATTCCACTACAGGTATTAAAACATCTATTGCAATTAGGCTTCTACATTTAAAAACTCCATCCTAACCAAACCGTCTTCATCAATTTTGGTCAGGTTGATTTCATGCAGCGTATTTACCAATTCCGGATTCCATGGCGTTTTTACCTTTACATAATTCTCGGTAAAACCATGAATATAGCCTTCTTTGTTTTCTCCTTCAAACAAGACCGTTCTGTTGGTTCCTAACTGACTTTCATAAAAAGCCCTTCTCTTCTTAACAGATAATCCTCTCAACATCTTGCTTCTTTTGGCACGTATGTTGGCAGGAACAGGATTTGGCATTGCCGCTGCTTCTGTATTGTCTCTTTCTGAATAGGTAAAAACATGCAGGTAGGAAATATCCAGGTCATTCAGAAAATGATAGGTTTCCAGGAAATGCTCATCGGTTTCACCGGGAAATCCTACAATAACGTCAACCCCTATACAGGCATGCGGCATTACTTCGCGGATTTTATTGACCCTGTTGATATATACTTCTCTCAGATAGCGGCGCTTCATCTTTTTCAGAATATCGTTGCTTCCGGATTGTAACGGAATATGAAAATGCGGTACAAATGTTCTTGATTTTGAAACAAATTCGATAGTTTCATCACGAAGCAGGTTTGGTTCTATAGACGAAATTCTCAAACGCTCAATTCCTTCTACCTTGTCCAATTCCTGAACCAGTTCGTAAAAAGTGTGCTCGTGCTTTTTATTTCCGAATTCTCCTTTTCCATAATCTCCGATATTGACTCCGGTAAGGACAATTTCCTTGATGTTTTGCTGTGAAATTTCTTTGGCATTTTTCAATACATTTTCCATCGTATCGCTTCTTGAAATTCCTCTTGCCAAAGGAATCGTGCAGTAAGTACACTTGTAATCACAACCGTCCTGTACTTTTAAAAAGGCACGGGTCCTGTCACCAATAGAATAACTGCCCACATAAAAATCTGCTTCGGCTATTTCGCAGGAATGTACTTCGCCGAAATCATTTTTCGACAAATCGTTTATATAATCTGTAATCTTGAACTTTTCTGTAGCACCCAAAACTAAATCCACACCATCAACTGCAGCCAATTCTTCCGGTTTCAATTGCGCATAACAGCCAACTGCCGCTACAAATGCCTTTTCATTGAGTTTCATCGCTTTTTTTACGACCTGCTTGAATTGCTTGTCCGCATTTTCTGTTACCGAGCATGTGTTTATAACATAAATATCGGCAACTTCTTCAAATTCGACACGGTCAAAACCTTCATCCTGAAAGTTTCGGGCAATAGTAGATGTTTCTGAAAAATTCAGCTTACATCCCAGTGTATAAAAAGCAACTTTTTTTCTGTTCTCTGTCATTATAAATTTTCCCGGAAATTGGGGAATTGGTATCTTTAGTTATATTTACATTTTGCAAATAGCCTGCAAATTTACATACAATATTTTTCAAAATGAAATCAATAATATACTACATATCAATATTTTGGATAACGTTAACTTTATGTTCCTGTGGAAAAAGAGCAGAAGAAAATCGTGACTATGAAGTTTTTCGCTTTAACCAGGATGCCAATGTCAGTTCTCTTGACCCTGCTTTTGCAAAATCGCAGGACAATATCTGGATGTGTAACCAGCTTTATAATGGCCTGATACAATTGGACGATAGCCTGAATATTAAACCAGACCTTGCCAAATCCTGGACGATTTCTGAAGATGGGAAAACCTATAATTTCAATTTGAGAAAAGATGTTTTCTTTCATAAAAGCAGTGTATTTGCCAACAGTAAAGATTCAACCCGTACCGTAAATGCCCATGATTTTGAATACAGCTTTAACCGACTTTTAGATGAAAAAATAGCATCACCCGGAGGATGGATTATGCAGAATGTAGAAAATTTCAAGGCTAAGAATGATACCGTGTTTGAAATACAGTTAAAGAAACCATTCCCGGCCTTTTTAGGGCTGCTTTCCATGAAATATGCTTCTGTGGTTCCAAAAGAAGCTTTTGCTGTTCCCGGTTATGACTTTAGGACAAAACCTATTGGCACCGGTCCTTTTCAGTTCAAATTATGGGAAGAAAATGTGAAACTGGTCCTGAGAAAGAATCCGCTGTATTTTGAAAAAGATGAAAACGGAAATCAATTGCCGTATCTGGAAGCCGTTGCGGTAACTTTTCTGCCTGACAAACAGAGCGGTTTTCTTTTATTCGCACAGGGTAAAATCGATTTTGTATCCGGACTCCATCCGTCTTATAAAGATGAAATTCTGACACAAAGCGGGGAACTTCAGGAAAAGTACAAAAAAGATGTCACCATGATTACGGGACCTTACCTCAATACGGAATATCTTGGTTTCCGCATGGATGGAAATGACAAGGTATTACTCGACAAAAGAATACGACAGGCAATGAATTACGGATTTGACAGGCAAAAGCTGATAACCTATCTCCGAAACGGAATGGGAACTCCGGCCATAAACGGAATGATTCCTGCCGGGCTCCCTAGTTTTGATGCCTCAAAAATTGGCTATGATTATGATATTCAAAAAGCAAGGGATTTGGTTGCTGCTTATAAAAAGGCTACGGGCGACAAAAATCCAAAAATCACCTTGAGTACCAATGCTACCTACCTTGATATTTCAGAATACCTCCAACGGGAATGGAAAAAAATAGGTCTTGACGTTGCCATAGACGTCAATCCTCCGGCTACTTTAAGGCAAGCCATTTCTACAGGAAAAGTTTCTTTTTTCAGGGCAAGCTGGATTGCGGATTATCCGGATGCAGAAAACTACCTTTCATTGTTCTATAGTAAAAACTTTGCTCCTAACGGCCCTAATTACACACACTTTAAAAATGCTGAATATGACAGGCTGTATGAAAATGCTTTCTTAGAAACCGATAATGCCAAACGTTTTGAATTGTATCAAAAAATGGATGATTTAATTATCAAAGAAGCCCCGGTTATTCCTTTATTTTATGATAAGGTTGCCCGTTTTACGCGAAAAAATGTTACCGGTCTTGGCATAAATCCTTTAAATATGCTGGATTTACGCCGGGTTAAAAAAAGTAAAATATAGCGAATTCTCCTATTCCTAATTGTTTCCAAAATCTGATTCTATTTTGGCCACCAATTCATACATTTAAGCTATAAAATCGGAAAGCATGAAAATCTTAATCATTGAAGATGAGGCCGGACTCCGGGAAGTAATCCAACAATCTTTAGAAAAGGAAAAATACATTGTGGAAACTGCCCATGATTTTATTTCCGGACTGGACAAACTCGGTTCCTATGATTATGACTGTGTCCTGATTGACATTATGCTGCCTAACGGAAGCGGTCTGGATTTGCTGGCTGAGATAAAAAAACAACGAAAACAGGAAGCCATCATTATCATATCGGCAAAAGATGCGGTAGACGATAAAGTAAAAGGACTTGACCTGGGTGCCGATGATTACCTTAGTAAGCCGTTCCATCTCGCGGAATTGCACGCGCGCATCAAATCAGCCATTCGTCGGAAAAGCCACAATGGCGACAATCATATCGTATGGAAAAACCTGACCCTGTCACCGGAACAGAGAAGCGTTACAGTTAATAATGAAAATCTGGTCTTAAACCGCAAAGAATTCGACTTATTGTATTATTTCGTTATCAATCCCAATCGGCTAATCAATAAAACTGCACTCGCAGAATATGTCTGGGGCGACCATACCGACCAGGCTGATAATCTTGATTTTGTATATTCGCAGATAAAGAATCTTCGTAAAAAACTGAAGGATGCCGATGCCGAAATGGACATACAGGCAGTATATGGTATTGGTTATAAAATGAGCTGATGAAATTACAAAACTATACGCTTCGCTATCTGGCAATAACGCTTCTTGCTGTCATCCCAATCTGGGCAGGCTTGTTTTATATGCTTATTCTGGACGAAGTGTATGACAATATTGATGATGACCTTAAAAATTCCAAAATCATTATTATCAGGCAAGCTTTTGCTGACGAAAAACTATTAAATACTCCGGAATTCGGTATTAACAAGTTCACTATAAAACCACTCCCAAAAGGGAATTATTCCTATAAAGACGAATTTTCTTCCTCGTCTGAATTTATGGAATATGACGATGATGATGAGCCTATCCGAACCCTGACCACTGTTTTTAATGATAAAAACGGCAATCCGCATGAACTCATCATAAAAGCTTCTATTGTTGAAGAAGACGAGTTGCTCGAAGATCTGGCTGTAGCTCTTTTGGGACTGTACGTCATGCTAGTTATCAGTATTTTGGTTGTAAACCATTTTCTTTTAAAAAGAATCTGGAAATCGTTTCATGCGATTCTGGACAACCTTAAAAAATTCAGATTGGGAACCGGAATGCAGCCAAAACCCATCAATTCTCCAATTGATGAATTTAAGACACTTGCCAAAGAAGTGGAAGAAATGTTGCAGCGCAACGAAATCATCTATTCCAGCCAGAAACAATTTATTGAGAATGCTTCCCACGAATTGCAGACTCCATTAGCCATCAGCATCAACAAGCTGGAACTATTTGCAGAAAACAATACATTGCCGGAAGAACAAATGTCCGAGATTGGAAAAATTACAGATACTTTAAACCGATTGGTTCGCTTAAATAAATCCTTGCTCATGCTTTCAAAAATTGAAAACCAGCAATTTGCGGAAGAAGAACAGGTTCATTTTAATGAGCTGATTCACCAACTGGCAGACGATTTTTCTGATTTGGCTGCCTATAAAGAAATCACTATTTCTGTTACTGAAAATACTTCGCTATCCTTCAGCATGAACAAAGGACTTGCTACCGCATTAATTAGCAATCTTCTTAAAAATGCTCTGGTCCACAATCATCAGGGCGGGAAGGTTACTTTTGAAATTGATGAAAATAGCATTACGATTTCCAATAGCGGGGCAACAACTCCTTTAAACCCGGAAATTATTTTCAACCGATTCTACAGGCATACTAACACCAACGAATCCACCGGATTAGGCCTTGCCATTGTAAAATCGATTGCCAATACTTATTCTCTTTCGATTAAGTATAGTTTTGTTGACAGCCATCAGTTTAAAATAATTTTTCCGAAAAAATAAACCTTTTTTTATTATTCCTAATTGTTTCCAAATTCTGCTTGTAATCTTGTAGTAGAAATTTAAAACAATTAGCCATGAAAGTACAATTTATCCTGGGATTGATAGCAAGCACATTTTTCAGCCTGTCAGTTTCCGCACAAAAAACTACAATTACAACTGCCGAGCTTCCTGCCAATGCACAGACATTTTTAAAGAAACATTTTCCAAACGAAACTCCTACTTATATCGTTAAGGAAAAGGAAATTTTTTCTACAGAATACAAAGTGCAGTTTTCCAATACTACCGAAATTGAATTTGATGGCAAGGGCAATTGGGAAGAAATAGACGGAAACCATAATGCAATTCCGGTTACAGCCATTCCAGCCAAGATTGCTGCCTATGTCAAAGCAAATTATAAAGACGCAAATGTTACAAAAATAGACAAGAGTCGTTGGGGTTATGAAGTTGACCTTAGTAACGGTTTGGAATTGGAATTTGATTCCAACGAAAAGTTTTTAAGAATAGACTACTAATTTAAATTTTAAGATGATGAAAAGTATGAGAAACTTACTGGCAACTGCATTTTTAGCATCCTTCACAGCAATCTTAGTAGGGTCATGCTCTAATGACGATAACAATGACGGCAATACTTCAACAGTAATAGAATTTAGCGCACTTCCTGAAAACGCAAGAACTTTTTTAACGACCCATTTTCCCGGTGTTGAATCCAGAATCATAAAACAAAATGCCATAGCAGATGATGATGGTTCCATTTATGACGTTTATCTTAACAATGGTTTTGAGATTGATTTTGACAGTAATGGAAACTGGACCGATGTAGACGGCAATACCCAGGCAGTTCCTACCGCAATTGTTCCGGAAGCCATCACAACCTATGTTACTGCAAATTATGCCGGACAAACTATCAACACTATTGAAATTGAAAGAACAGGTTATGACGTAGAACTTTCAAATGGACTGAACCTCGTTTTTGACAGCCAGGGACAATTCATCAGAATTGACAGTTAATTACATTCTTTTTTTATAAAAATCCAAAGGGAGCTCCATAAATAAAACGGAAGCTCCCTTTTTCAATCAAAATAACCTAAACAAAAATATCTTTATCTCTTCAGCGAGAAGTGAGCCTTGAACTCCTTGCTCGCGTTGTTCTCCTTGT
>NZ_MKVG01000002.1:5957-95071 GCF_001899155.1 Flavobacterium sp. 38-13 | reverse complement strand
AGAGCCAATTCATGCGCCGAGTTTACGAAATTATAAAAAATAAAATCCGCGAATATCAGCGTCATCCGCCTTTATCCGCGTTCAATAAACACAGTTATGGATTTACATGACCAATTAAAAAAACTATTCCCAGACCACCAACCGTCTGAAGAAATCGAAGAAACTGAAAGCGAACCAAAAGAACTTTGGATCCAGGCCGAGCCAATGATTTGCAAATTCGAAAAACGAAAAGGAAAACCCACTACCATCATCGAAGGTTATACCGGTTCGGATGACGATTTCAAAATTCTGGCGAAAGAATTAAAAACAAAATTAAGCGTAGGCGGTACATTCAAAGACGACTCAATTATCATTCAGGGAGATTACCGTGACAAAATAATGACCATCCTTAAAGAAAAAGGCTTTAAGGTAAAACGTGTTGGCGGATAACCCCACTCCTACAAATAAAACAATTTAACAACTGGCTTTTTCACTCAGCGGCTTAGCCACTATAAAACTTAGAAACTCAAAAAAATGATACAATCTTCAGAATTAATATTAAACCCTGACGGTAGCGTCTATCACCTGAATTTAAAACCAGAACACATTGCCAATGACATTATTTTCGTTGGCGACCAGAATCGCGTTGAAAAAATTACACAGTTTTTTGATTCCATAGAATTTTCAACACAAAAAAGAGAATTTAAAACCCAGACAGGTATCTTTAAAGGAAAAAGAATAACAGTAATGTCAACCGGAATCGGTCCTGACAATATTGACATCGTAGTTAACGAACTGGATGCGCTTGTCAACATCAACCTGGAAACCCGTCAGCCAAAAGAAGAACTGACTTCACTAAACATCATACGAATAGGAACATCGGGCTCATTGCAGAAAGATATTCCGGTAGACAGCTTCGTTATGTCTAAATATGGATTAGGATTGGACAATATGCTCCGTTCCTACAAAATTGACCGGATTACCGAGGAAGCTTTAGGTGAAGCCTTCCTGCTTCATACCAACTGGGATATCCGAAAAGGAAAACCATATGTGGTACGATGCAGTGAAAAACTGGAAAAACTAATTGAAAGTGACAGAATTTTCAAAGGAATTACTGCAACAGCCGGTGGATTCTATGGTCCTCAAGGCAGAGTTCTCCGTCTTGAAATACAGGACCCGGAATTGAACAACAAAATGGACAATTTCAATTTCAACGACAACAGGATTACTAACCTTGAAATGGAAACGGCTGCTATTTATGGCCTGTCGGCACTGCTCGGACATAATGCTTTATCGTTAAATGCCATCATTGCCAACCGTGCAAGTGGTACTTTTAGTGAAGACCCATACAAGGCTGTAGACGAATTAATTGCATATACGTTAGACAAATTGGCAAACAACTCCTAATGTTGCAGGAAGTAATTCTTAAATTCGAAGAACTGCTGGTCGGAAATCTTGATTACTTTAAGAATACCGACAAGGACGTTTTAGAATTCAAACCTGAAAGCAAATGGTCTAAAAAGGAAATATTAGGCCATTTGATTGATTCAGCGGTTCACAATCTGGTTCGGTTTACTGAAATACATTATGCCCCAAAACCTTATCAATACAGAACATACAATCAGGAAGACCTGGTCAGTATTTGCCAATACCAGTCAGCCGACAGTAATGAGTTAATCCTGCTCTGGCTTTCACTGAACAAGCAAATACTCAGGATTTTCAAATCGGTTGACAGTGAAGCATTGCATTATGAAATTGAACTGAATGACAAATCCATCATTAACCTGCGTTTTTTAATGAGCGATTATGTTGCCCATTTAGAGCATCATATAAAACAAATACAAAATAACCGTTATTCAACATGAAAACGATAAAAATAGCCGGGGTACCGGAACATTTTAACCTACCATGGCATCTTTGCATAGAAAATGGAGAATTTGAAGCACATGATATTGACCTGAAATGGACTGATGTTCCTGAAGGAACAGGAAAGTTATGCCAGATGCTTCGCAATGGCGAAACCGATATTGCCGTAATTCTGACCGAAGGCATCATTAAAGATATTGTCTCGGGTAATCCAAGCAAAATTGTGCAAGTCTATGTCCAATCGCCTCTGATTTGGGGAATTCATGTCGGTGCTGCTTCACACTACAAGACGCTTTCCGACCTGAAAGGAACAAAGGCTGCCATTAGCCGAATTGGTTCAGGTTCTCAACTTATGGCTTATGTCAATGCACACAATCAAGGATGGAAAACAGAAAATTTACAGTTTGAAATCGTAAATACTATTGATGGTGCCGTAGAAGCATTAACTGCCGGAACAGCCGATTATTTTATGTGGGAACGATTTATGACAAAGCCTTTGGTTGACAAAGGAATATTTAGAAGAATTGCCGACTGCCCTACTCCGTGGCCCTGTTTTGTGATTGCCGTGCGAAATGAAATACTGGAAACACAGCCGGAAACCATCAAAACCATATTGGAAATCATTAATCAAACAACAGAAGAATTCAAGGACATTCCAAGTATTGACAAAACCTTATCATCACGCTACAATCAAAAAATTGAGGATATACAGGAATGGCTCTCTCTGACAGAATGGTCACAAAAAACCTTGGATGACAAAACGTTAAACAATGTTCAAAATCAACTGTTGGAACTATCTATTATTGATAAAAAAGGTACTTTTGCAGATATAGCACAAATCTAATCAGGATTAAGTTGGCCTTTGGGTTACTATGGAGAAACAAGGTAACATAGACTTCAAAAAAATCAAAGAGAAACTTCAGGTCAAAAAACCTTGGGACAGTATCATTATTTTCCTATTGAATATATTGATAGCTATTCCTGTGTTTATCATTATCCATCAGAATATTATCGACCCAAACTGGTATTTCCATATTGACAGAATACTCCTTTTTATACTTGTAGTCGTTATTATACAATTGGTTCTCAGATTAATGAAAACCATCATTATTCTCTGTATAGCGCTGTATCTGATTGCATTAATTTACGGAAGCCTGTTCGGCAATTATGGCTTTAATAGTGTCTTTGAAGATTATCGTTCAATGGTTTACAGCATGTCAGAAAATCCCAATCCACAGGATATTATTATTTCAAAGCTTTTGCCTTTCCCAAACAAGTCAAAAATTCTGAATGCCATCGAATATGACAACCCAAAAGTCAGGAATTTTGCATTGCTTGCAACAACCAAATATTTCAGAAACGTTAAAGGATATAGCGAATACCGACGACAAATCCAAAGCTTTGCCGTATTTAAGGAAATACAGCGTCGCTGGAACTATGTGAGTGACCCAAAAGGAAAGGAATACATTGCCAGGGCTACTGAATCGCTGATTCATTTTTCTGGTGATTGTGATGACCACGCCATCCTCATGGCTGCCTGCGTTCGCGCTGTTGGCGGAACACCAAGACTTATCCATACCGGCGGTCATATTTATCCGGAGGTTCTTATTGGAAACAAAAAAGCCGATTTGGAAGCAATCAACTACCTTATCAAAGAAGTATTATTCAAAGAAGAAAGTAAAGGAAAAGAAATTCATTATCACATTGACGAACGCGGTCAAATCTGGCTTAATCTGGATTATACAGCCACTTATCCGGGAGGTCCGTTCATGTCTGAAGAAATTCTGGGAGCGTTGACCTTGAATTAATTTTTGATTTCAGATTTCAGATTTCTGATATCGGATAGCCCAATCGTCTATTATCTATCATCTTTTATCTACCTTCTGTTTATCTAAAAATAAAACAATCTTTTTCTATATTTACAACAGTTTACAAAAAGACAACTATGAAAAAATGGCTTTTCGCAGCACTGCTCGCTTTCCAGTTTTCAAATGCACAGGAAAGCTCTACTATCTTTGCAAGGAAACAAAATGAAATAAAATTTGACGTACTATCTGTTATAGCATTTTCAAAAGTCCATATCAGCTATGAGCGTTTTCTAAACGAGAACTTTTCAGTTGGCATTAGCGGTAGCTTTCAGGACAGTAAAGATGCTAAGGAAGATTTTGATAAAGGTTATGACCGTACACTTCCTAAGTATGAAGTCAATCCTTTTGTACGTTATTCCTTATCCCATAGTCAGAAAAGTTTCTATTTTGCTGAAATATTTCTTTCTGCAAACGGTGGGAAATACAGAGAATTACAACGTTTTGTAGATGACTCCGGAAACGGTTATTACGACACCTTCAAAGACAATTACACCGACGTAGCCATTGGTGGTGCCCTGGGTTATAAACTGTATATACAGGAAAAATTTGGTCTTGAATTATTTCTGGGAGCAGGAAAAAACCTTTTCAATACGGACAAAAGTCCGGAAGTTGTTCCTCGTGTAGGATTAAATTTTGGCTACAGATTTTAATAAAATTACTATGAAAACAATAAAGATATTACTTTTAGCAATAATCGGATTGGCAGCAGTTACAGGCTGTGGCGACGATGATGAGTTTTACAATTCAAAATATACTTCTATTCCAAATCTGATAACAATTGAACATCAAAACAATTATACAGTGGGCGATGTTTTGTGGCTGAATACAAATTTTTCAAGATACCAGCCTGAACCAAACCAGACTACCCCATTAGATATTTTTAAAACAACAGGAGGAGCCTCATTTAGTTTTGCTTATGGACTGGAAAAAAAGACCGGAACCAACACCTGGACAGCCATTGATATCCGTAGTATAATTAAGGACCAGGGTGATGCAGTTGCTGATTTTTATGTGATTGCAGAAAGTATTTATGAGCCTGTTTCTCAAAATTATAAATTCAGAGCCGGAATTCCATTATCAGAAACCGGTGAATACAGACTTGTTTTTGGACTTTCAGAAGTATCGCGACTCGAATTGTCATCAAACAATAATAATTCGGAAGACACTTTCCTTACGATACAGACAACCGCAAACAATCTGACAGCAGGATATTATAATTTTACGGTACAATAAGAATGCTTACCACTCTATTTCTTTTTTTCCGAGAGATTTAAGGTACTCATTAGTCTTGCTAAAATGCTTGTTCCCAAACCAAAGCCCCCTGTTGGCACTTAAAGGTGAAGGATGGCCAGAAGTAAGAATCAGGTGTTTGGAAGAATCAATAAGAGCTCTTTTGTTTTGTGCAAAACCGCCCCAAAGCAAAAAAACAACCTGTTCCCTTTCGCTTGAAACTTTCTGAATAACAGCATCGGTGAAAGTCTCCCAGCCTTTTTTTTGATGGCTTCCTGCTTCTCCTTTTCGAACGGTTAAGGTAGCATTTAAAAGCAATACACCTTGGTCTGCCCAACGCTCCAGATTTCCTGTTTGAGGTAAGAGCTTACCCAAATCGGTTTCAATTTCACGGAAAATATTAAACAAGGAAGGAGGAAAAGGAATTCCGTCGTTAACAGAAAAACACAATCCGTTTGCCTGATTTGGTCCGTGATAAGGGTCTTGCCCTATGATGACGACTTTTACATCATCAAAATGGCAGTGGTCAAAAGCAGAAAAAATCTGACTCCCTTTTGGATAACAGATATGATGAGTATATTCTGATTTTACAAAATCAATCAGATGGTGAAAATAAGGCTTTTCGAATTCTTCTGACAAAACGGCTTTCCAGGAAGGATGTATTTTTACTTGCATGGTTTTTAAATGTTAGTTGATAATTGATAGTGGATAATTGATAGTGGATAGTTGATAGTGGATAGTGTTTAGTGGATAGTGTTTAGTTGATAGTGTTTAGTTGATAGTGGATAGTGGATAGTGTTTAGTTGGTAGTTTACGATAAAAAATGATTTGGTTATAAAAAAGAATTTATGGCTTTCTACATTTCGCTTCATCACCTTTTCACCTTTTCACCTTAGAACCCTAGAACCCTAGAACCTTAGAACCTTAGAACCTTAGAACCTTAGAACCTTAGAACCTTAGAACCTTAGAACCTTAGAACCCGATACAAATTTCGGAAAGTTAAATTAAAAACAAACTAAAAAATAATTCATTTAAGCAGAAAAGCAAAAAAACTTCTCAAGCCCGTCAGCATAGTTTTTTGTATTTTTGTGCGTAAAAACCGCTATAGAATAAAATGACCAATATAACAGATAAGACATTACAGGATTTAGAATTCAACACCGTACTGCAAGTCATTTCAGAAATCTGCAACACAGAAATCGGGAAGGAAAAAGCACTTCAGATTTTGCCTTTCAAACATAAAAAGGAGTTGATGGATGCTTTGCTGCAAACGTCCGAATATGTTTCTTCTTTCACAAACAATAATGCGATTCCCAATCACGGATTTGAAACTATCAGCAATGAAATAAAATTTCTGGCCATAGAAGACAGTTTCCTTGAAGTGGGAAGTTTTCGAAAAATTGCAGCTATTTCTGATACCGTAAATGTACTGTTGCTTTTTCTTAAAAAGTTCAACGACTATTATCCTAAATTGAGTGAGAAATCTTCGGCTGTAGAATATACCAAATTCATCACACAGAAAATCGATGAAATTGTAGACAAATATGGTGAAATAAAAGACAATGCCTCACCTGCTCTTGTCGAAATCCGAAGAAATATGAATATGGTCCGTGGTAAGATTAACCAGAGTTTTGGAATGGCATTAAGCCAATACAACGGACTGGGCTATTTAGACGACATCAAGGAAAGTATTGTAGAAAACAGACGTGTATTAGCTGTGCTGGCTATGTACAGACGAAAAGTAAAAGGCTCCATTTTAGGAAATTCAAAAACAGGAAGCATTACCTATATCGAACCGGAAGCTACTTTACGTTTTTCAAGAGAACTGAGCAATCTGGAATATGAGGAAAAAGAAGAAATTACACGAATTTTAAAGCAGCTCACAAATGACATACGTCCGTTTTTAGACCTGCTTAAGACCTATCAGGAATTCCTGAGCGATATTGATGTGATTGCCGGAAAAGCAAAATATGCCAACAGAATTAACGGTATCTTACCCTCTATCACAGATGAAAAGAGATTGTATTTCAGAGAGGCGTACCATCCTATTCTTTATCTCAACAACAAGAAAAAAAATGAGGTGACCTTCCCTCAAACAATTGAACTGACAAACGAAAGCAGAATCATTGTAATTTCGGGCCCTAATGCCGGAGGAAAAACCATTTCACTTAAAACAGTAGGTTTATTGCAATTGATGCTGCAAAGCGGAATGCTTATTCCTGTACATGAGCGTAGTGAGACATTTTTATTTGACCGGATATTGACAGATATTGGTGACAATCAATCTATTGAAAATCATTTAAGTACCTACAGTTACCGTTTAAAAAACATGAACTATTTTCTCAAAAAATGCAATGCTAAAACGCTTTTCCTTATTGATGAATTTGGTACAGGTTCAGACCCTGAATTGGGAGGTGCTTTAGCAGAAACTTTTTTGGAAGAGTTTTATCATAGAGAAGCTTTTGGAATCATTACTACACACTATTCCAATCTGAAGATGCTGGCAAATGAATTGCCTTATGCTTCTAATGCGAATATGCTGTTTGATGAAAAGTCACTGGAACCTATGTACAAACTAATCTTAGGGCAAGCCGGAAGCTCATTTACTTTTGAAGTAGCACAGAAAAACGGTATTCCTTTTGGATTGATTAATCGTGCCAAGAAAAAAATTGAAGGTGGAAAGGTTCGTTTTGACAAAACTATTGCAACACTCCAAAAAGAACGTTCGAAACTTGAAAAAACCTCACAGAATTTAAAAGAAGAAGAAAGCAAAGCCCGTGAAGAGAGTAAAAAAATGGAATCTATCAATTCTAAAATCCAGGATAAACTGGAACGGTATCAGGAATTGTATGATGCGAACCAACGCCTAATCTACATGGGACAAAAATTGGATGATATTTCTGAAAAATATTTCAACAACAAGAATAAAAAAGAACTTATTGGCGAATTTCTTAAAATGGTTGAAATAGAAAATTCCAAGCGAAAAAAATTAACGGCCAAAGAAAAAAAGGCAAAGGAAATTGTTCAGAAAGAGATAATCAAAGAAGTTACCGTCAAGGTAGAGGAAATTCGCGAAGAGAAAAAAGAGAAGAAAATCAAAGCCATTAAACAGGAAGCAAATAAACCAAAACCTGTTTTAAAACTTGGTGACCGTGTCAGGTTGGTAGATGGTAAAGCCGTCGGAACTATTGACAAAATTGAAAAGAACAAGGTTACGGTAAATTATGGTATCTTTACTTCAAAAGTGGATTTAGAAACTTTAGAATTAGTAGAAGCAAAAAAATAAAATTTAGGCATAATGAACTTACCCCAGGATAAAAAAATCATTTTGTTTGACGGAGTCTGTAATCTCTGTGATTCTTCTATACAATTTATCATCAAACATGATAAAAAAGATATTTTTCGGTTTGTAGCATTGCAATCGGAAATAGGTCTGGAAATAATAAAACATATTGGCATTGATACTTCAAAAATAGATTCTATTTTATTGTATGAACCTGGCAAAGCTTATTATTACAAAGCCCAGGCCGCGTTAAAAATTGCCAAAGAATTGGGAGGTATATACACAGCTATTAGTTGGTTTTCTATACTCCCTAACTTTTTAACCAATACGGTATATGATTACATCGCCAAGAACCGATACAAATGGTATGGAAAAAAAGAAGCCTGTATGATTCCAACACCTGAATTAAAAGCAAAATTCTTATAATAAAAAAAGCCAAACTTAAAGTTTGGCTTTTTATTTTTATCTTAAAAACTAATTAGTTTTTGATAATCTTTTTAGTTACTGAACCTTGATCAGAATTGATTGTCATCATATAAACACCGGCTGACAAATCAGAAATATTAACCTGAGCAGAAGAATCTCCGTTCAATTTAGCAGTTTTAACTGTACGTCCGTTCAAATCTGTAAGGCTAACTGAAGTCAAAACAGAATTCAAATCGTTAGAAATGTTTACCAAACCATTAGATGGGTTAGGATAAACAGAGAAATTAGAAGCAACTTGCTCTCCAACTCCTAAAGCCAAATTCGTCATAACGATATTATCTACATAAGCGAATCCTCCATAATTATCGTGGGCAAATCTTAGTTGCTGTACTGATTCTGTAATTGTTGTGGCTCCGGTACGTAATAAAACATTATCTATATAATATTTAACTTCAGTTCCGTTTACTTCAATCTTTACATTATACCATCTGTTAGCTACCCATGTAAATCCTGCAATTGGACTCCATGCCAAACCTGTACCTACAGTTTCAACTGTTCTTGCATCTCCTTCATAGTTAAATTCAAATCTTGAAATAAATGATGTAGAACCCACTAAGTGCATCCCAAAATTGGCAGCATCCAATTCGCTAATGTAATAATCCGCAGATACTGAATAATGTGTAGAAGCTAAAGGGGTAAAATTATAAAAAGCCCCCATTATTGTACTTGTCTGACCACTAAAAGACGGATCTTCATCTATCTTTAGAGATTGTGAACCATTTGTAGCAAGCGCATTTGAAATCGATTGGTTAGCAATAAAACCGCCTTCACCGTCACCGGTTACTATCCAACCATTTTGATTATGGACATTGCCAACAGTATATCCTTCTGATGCTTCAAAAGAAATTGTAGTTTGTGCATTGATTGTAAAAACAGAGCCTAATAAAAGCCCTGCTAAGAGTAATTGTTTTTTCGTTATAAAAGTTTTAGTTCACTAGCAAATGTAGGTTTTTACCCGCAAACAAAAAAAGCCATTAAGTTAAAACTTAATGGCTTTAAGAAATTATTAACTAATATTAGTTTTTGATAATCTTTTTAGTTACTGAACCTTGGTCAGAGTTAATGTTCATCATATAAACACCGGCTGACAAATCAGAAATGTTAACTTGAGCAGAAGAATCTCCGTTCAATTCTACAGATTTAACAGTACGTCCGTTCAAATCAGAAATAGAAACGTTATTTAACAAAACATTTGAATCGCTAGAAATGTTTACGATACCATTTGATGGATTTGGATAAACAGATAATTTAGAAGTGGAGAATTCATTAGTTCCTAACACAGAAGTCATAACAATTTTGTCCAAAACAATTGACGTTCCACCTGCAGGAGTAGCAGGGTTGTTATGATTAAATGATATATAATATATTCCGGCAGATGGAGCTGTATAGGTAGCTGTTGTTTCTACAAATGTAAGACCTACCACTGTAACTGTTGATAAAGTTGTAGTCTGAGCAGCAATTGTAGGAGCATTTCCAATTTTTGCCAAGAGCGTATTATTTATTGTAGCACTTGTTGAACGGGTAGAAAATTTAAGTGTAACCTGTTCACCAGCTGCTAAACTAATTGGTCTTGAAAATAACCATCTATTAGTTGCTGCTGTAGTCGAAGAGTTACTGAACGACATTTGCACACCATCTGCATAAAAAGGAGCTCCAGCGGTATTATTTAATGAGAAAGCTCCAGACCATCCATCTACATTATAACCACCACTTGCTGCAGGAGTTTCAAAACCATAAGTATATGGCAAACTGATTGGCGTGAAAAAAGAAAATGGACCTACCCATACACTACCACATGAATTTCTAACATAATATTGGTATCTTGTATTTGGTGTTAGTGGTGTAGTTGTTGTATATGAATTTGTAGCAGATGTACCAGTTACTGTTGGTATAAATCCCGGAGCACCTATTGCAATATCATAACCTGTTGCTCCTGCAACAGCGGTCCAGCTTATTGTTGCGCTTGTAGGATTAATAACATTTGTAATCACTCTTTCAGGAGCTGCACAAGTAAGATTATTAACTACATGTATGTTATCTATACCAAGAAGGAACATATCGTTTGAGAAGTTCTGGAAAGCAATATACACATTTTGACCAGCATAAGCTGTTAAATCAACAAATCTTCTGGTCCAAGCTGTATTTTCACCAGATGCACCTGTTGTGCCGTCACCTTGAGCAAATAACTGAGTAGTAAAATTTGCTACTGCATTACCACTAGTTGAGATAAAAACCTTGTAAGAATCTCTGTAAGTAGCATCATAGGCTTTCGCATCCCAATATAATCTGCTAGATCCTGCAGGAATAGCAATCGAAGGTGAAACCAACCAATCATTTGATGCACCAACAGGAGTGTAATAGGAAGTACTCATCGCAACCTTATTATCAAATTCTTCACCTGTAGAAATCCATGCAGCATTAACAAAGTTTACAGCAGCATTCGGAGTTTTGTTGTCAACATTATAAAGCGTCCATCCTGCAATCCCAGGTCCCGCTCCATCCCAATTTTCTTGGAAAACAATTTGACTCTTTGCAGCTTGATTAAATCCAAGTAGCGTAAGAGATAAAAGTAAAATTTTTTTCATAATATAAAGTTTTTTTTAATTAGAAGCAAATGTAAGGTATTATCTATTAATAAAAAAAAACGTTACGTTAAAAAATTAAGGACTCTATTAAAATTATAAACTAAAATTCCGTATTCTATATTTTTTAAGCTATTTGCCTATTAGTATGTTTAATTTATTAAAATTACGGCTTAATACAAACTCAATTGTTTTTATCAAGAATATAGTAATCTGCCAAAACCAATGCTGCCATAGCCTCAACAATAGGAACAGCTCTTGGAACAACGCATGGATCATGTCTCCCTCTTCCCTGCATTTCTACAATATTACCATGGATGTCCAAAGTCTCCTGTTTCTGCATTATGGTTGCAACAGGCTTAAATGCCACTCTGAAATAAATATCCATTCCGTTACTGATTCCGCCCTGGATACCGCCTGAAAGGTTTGATTTTGTAGTTCCATCCGGATTATAAAGATCATTATGCTCACTTCCTTTCATTCTTGCACCGCAGAAACCGCTTCCATATTCAAAACCTTTTACGGCATTTATTGAAAGCATGGCCTTGCCCAGTTCAGCATGAAGCTTATCAAAAACCGGTTCACCTAAACCAATCGGTACATTTTGGATAACACAGGTTATCGTTCCTCCAACAGTATCGCCTTGTTTTCGTATTTCCTTGATATAATCTTCCATTTTTTTGGCAGTGGCTTCATCCGGACAACGAACAGGGTTGCTTTCCGTTTTAGAAAAATCCAATGCCTGGTACGGTTTGTCAATAAATATATCTCCAACTGAAGAAACAAATGCATTGATTTTTATGGATGGAATCACCTGCTTTGCAATAGCTCCTGCCACTACCCTGCTTGCCGTTTCCCGGGCCGAGCTTCTTCCACCACCTCTGTAGTCTCTGATACCGTATTTTTTTTCATAGACGTAATCGGCATGGCTTGGCCTGTAACTTTCCTTAATATGGGCATAGTCATCAGACTTCTGATTGGTATTGGGTATAATAAAGCCAATAGGCGTGCCCGTTGTTTTACCTTCAAAGATTCCCGACAGAAATTGCACTTCGTCATCTTCTTTGCGTTGTGTTACGATAGCGGATTGACCCGGTTTTCTCCTGGACATTTCAAAGCGAATTGCTTCAATGTCTAATGTAATTCCCGGCGGACAACCATCAATTATTCCTCCTAAGGCCTCTCCATGCGACTCCCCAAAAGTGGTAAGCCTGAACAGATTTCCAAAACTATTTCCTGACATTTTTTATTTCGTTTTATCGCAAATGTAGCGATTATGCGACAGACTTGAACTTAATTATATCATCACTATATGTTAACATTATCATAAGTAATATGTCGGGGATCTTTTATTTATTTGTTAAACTTTTAAAGCACAATAAATTGAAAAAAAGAGTTGTTGATTTAGTAGTAATCTCGGATGTACATCTGGGTACTTTTGGTTGCCACGCTAAAGAACTCCACAATTATCTTTGCTCTATTAAGCCCAAAACCTTAATCTTAAACGGAGATATTATCGACATCTGGCAGTTCCGAAAATCGTACTTTCCAAAATCCCATCTTAAAGTAATCCGGAAAATTTTAGATTTCACTTCAAAAGGCACCCAGGTATATTATATTACCGGAAACCATGATGAAATGCTGCGTAAATTCAGCGATTCAAAAGTGGGCAATTTTTCTATCATTGATAAGCTTGTTTTGGATTTGGATGGTGAAAAAGCATGGTTTTTTCATGGTGACGTATTTGATTCTTCTGTACACCATGCCAAGTGGATTGCCAAACTTGGCGGTATTGGTTATGACTATCTGATTCTGCTCAATCGCTTTATTAACTGGTGTCTGACTAAAATGGGCAAAGAGCCCTATTCTTTTTCAAAAAAGATAAAATCAGGAGTTAAATCTGCTGTTAAATTCATATCAGATTTTGAATCCGCTGCTATAGACCTGGCTATTGAAAACAAATACAACTATGTTGTGTGCGGTCATATTCATGAACCCAAAATACTAAACCAGACAACTAAAAAAGGAAAAACAGTATATCTTAATTCCGGTGATTGGGTAGAAAATCTGACTGCTCTCGAGTACAACAAAAAACGGTGGAAACTATACCGGCATTCCGAAAATGAGGAAATTATTGAAGAAGACTATCTCGAAATGGAGACAAAATTGAGCGAAAAACTGATGACAAGCTTTTTTGTCATGAAATAAACCATTAAAAACGGGCTTATTTTTCCTTTGATTATCAGCAATTTATAAAATTTGTAAACTTTTTTGTGTTATATTATTCACAAATTAACGTTTTTTGGCAATATTATTGCTACCTTGTATAAAACTCTAAATTAAAATTTTATGAAAAAATTATTTTTATCAGCTTTTATGCTAGCGGGAATGGCATTCAGTATGCAAGCCCAGGAAATTTCAAAAAATGCATTGGGATTACGTCTTGGTGACAATGACGGTTTTGGTGGTGAGATTTCTTATCAAAGAGGTTTATCAAGCAACAATCGTTTGGAAGTAGACTTAGGCTGGAGAGATAGCAACCACGTTGATGCTATCAAGTTGACAGGTCTTTACCAATGGGTATGGAACATTGAAGGAGGCTTCAACTGGTACGCTGGTGTTGGTGGAGGTCTTGGTACATGGAGCTATGACTACAGAGGAGCTGATGACAGCGGTACATTCTTTTTTGCTGCCGGTGATATAGGTATTGAGTATAAATTTGATATTCCTTTGATGCTGTCTTTAGATTTCAGACCTGAGTTTTATTTCAACCACGATGATTTCAGAGATGATAGTTTCGGACCAGACATCGCATTGGGTATCCGTTATACATTCTAAAAACAGATATAGTTATAAAAGAAACATCCCGAATATTCGGGATGTTTTTTTTATTGAAATATGATTTCTTTAGTGGAATTGATTTTGACAATTGTAAAAGGATTTGTCAAAGCCATGGTAACAATATCACCGGAACCGGGACTGGTTTCCTGCACATCTACATATATCTTCTCTCCTTTTTCTGTCACATTTTTGACTTTAATTGCATAACCGCCCGTATTTCTTTGTCCCATAAATAAAGCGACTATTCTTTCTTTTGTAAAATCAACTTTTGGCACCTGAGTATCATTAATAGCCTCATATAGTTTTTCTAACGAAGCCTTATCTTTAATAACTTCATACGATTTTACCTCTTTTCCCTGATAGGCAGATTCACTTAAAATCTGATATAGGGCTGTTTGTTGCTTCTTGTTCACATTTTCAGGTTTTTGTTCAGTGGCTTTTTTAGTACTGCCGCAACAAAACAGCAGACAAACTAAAGGCATCAGGATTAGTTTTTTCATAATTACTTGTTTTTTAATGCCTTTTCATAAATGGCTTCATATAAAGGCATGATGTTTAAGATATCAAACTGTTTTGCCACATTCAGGGCATTTTGTTTAAATTTACTCAATTCTTCATCATCTTCCAAAATTGCCAGTGCATTTTTTGCCATATCGTCAACATCTCCTACATCGCTGAGATATCCGGATATTCCGTTAAAGTTAACTTCCGGAAGTCCGCCAGAATTACTTGAAATAACCGGAACGCCACAAGCCATTGCCTCCAATGCTGCCAAACCAAAACTTTCTGTTTCGGACGGAAGCAGGAACAAATCCGTATAACATAATATTTTATCAATATCGTTACTGTTTCCGAAGAAGATTACCTTGTCGCTGATTCCTAACTCTTCACAAAGAATTTCTGCTTTTTCCTTTTCCGGACCTTCACCTACCATCATCAGTTTGGCCGGTATTTTCTTTTGAATTTTATCAAAAACTTTTACGACATCAGGAATTCTCTTAATCGCTCTGAAATTACTGATATGTGTTATGATTCTTTCCTCTTTTGAAGCCATCAAAGCTCTTTGACAAGGTGCATTTTCATCAAGTCGCGGTTTGTTGATTTCTATAAAATTCGGAATGACTTCGATGTCTTTTTTAATATCAAAAAGTTTGTATGTCTCGTCTTTCAGACTCTGCGAAACCGAGGTAACTATATCAGACTTGTTAATACTGAAAGTCACGGCAGGTTTATAAAAAGGATGGCTTCCTACCAACGTAATGTCTGTTCCGTGAAGTGTTGTCACCATTGGTATTCTGATTCCTTCATGTTTCAACATCTGTTTAGCCATATATCCTGCATAAGCATGAGGAATGGCATAATGAACATGGAGCAGCTCTATTTTATGAAGTTTTACCATATCAACCAACTTACTGGAAAGAGCCAATTCATAAGGTTGGAAATGAAATAGCGGATATTCCGGAACGTTGACTTCGTGGTAGTGGATATTCGGATTAAGAAGTGCCAATCTCACGGGTTGGCTATAGGTGATAAAATGTATCTCGTGTCCTCTTCTGGCCAGTTCAAGACCTAATTCTGTGGCGACTACGCCGCTACCGCCAAAGGTTGGATAGCAAACAATTGCAATTTTCATAATTACTCCTAAATGAGTAACGAAAATACTCAAAAAAGTAAGGCAAAACTGAATTTCCATTAAAATTAACGCTTATGCAATCTTTAGTATAAGTGGTCTGTTTTTATAGAAATCCCTCTTTAATTTATTATAAAAATTGGGTTAAATATATCTTTTTGGTAAAATGATACGCAACCTATTTGAATCCTCAGCATCTCATTAATGTAATGTATATCTGGCTGAAAAAAGATACCGGACATATCTTTTAAGGCAAGGTTTGTTTTAGTTTTAACGAAAAAAGCCAATCTCTAACAAGATTGGCTTTTTATTTATGTAGTCTTTATTTTCTAAATGCTCCTTCGTACATCTCAATCCATTTTTCAGGTGATATTTTTCCAAACAGTTCCCCTAGCAGCTCATAAGGAATCTGGTCCATTTTTTTAAAACGGATGCAGCTTTTTCCCATATCAAGTTTAAGTTTAGAATGTTTTGGATATTCATTTACAAACCAATCCAACAATTTTGGGTCGGCATAAATTCCCATATGATATAATGCTATAAAGTTTTTCTGCGAAGCAAGGCTTAAAAAAGGCAATGGAATTTCAGGGTTGCAATGGTAGCCACCAGGATATAATGAAAATGGTACACAATAACAAAGCATGCCATAGTTTATATTCTCTTCAAAACCTTTGGGAAGCTGTTCCAGAATACTATTTCTTAATTTGTTCATAGCTTCTTTCCTTTCTTCAGGAAGACTATCTAAATATTCTTGTGGGTTTTTAGCCGTTGACTGCATGATGTTGTTTTAATTGTTTAGGCTCCTAATTTTCTATTGCATCATAAATTACTTTCTGAATATTCTCGCGTACATTTTCTTTTGACAAGGTATTCGGTGCATTGGAATCCGGATAGGTTCTGTTGGAAAGGAAAATATAAATAAGCTCTTCTTCCGGGTCAGCCCAGGCCATCGTTCCGGTAAATCCTGTATGTCCAAAGCTTGATTTAGAAGTACAGCCACATGTTGGACCTGATGTACCTGGCAATTGAGGCTTATCAAAGCCTAAAGCTCTTCTGTTTCCTTCTTTACAAAAATAGCAAGTATTAAAAGTATCAAAAGTAGCTGGACTAAAAAACTGTATGCCGCCATAATTTCCTTTTTGGAGATACATCTGCATAATTTTAGCCAAATCTATTGAATTGGAAAAAACACCTGCATGGCCGCCCACTCCATCCTGCATGGCTGCCGCCATATCATGCACATAACCCTGAATGGTCTGATATCTGAAATATTTATCTTCTTCTGTAGGTGGTATAACACTCATGTCGAATTTTCTCAACGGATTATAGGTCGTACTATTCGCGCCTAACTTCTTATAAAAATTCTCTTCAGATAGTACATCCAGTTTCTTTCCGGTTTCTTTTTCAAGATACTCTTTCAGAATTATAAAAGTAAAGTCGCTGTATTTGTATTCTTTTTTTGGCAATAACTTACTCTCGGCAATTTTCTTAATGATAGTATCCTTATAATCATTTCTTAGGAACAGATTTTCTGCTACCTGTAATGAAAATTCAGGCGTCAATGTATTTTTATAATACTTATCGCTAGGTTTTTTATCTGCATTTAGCGTAGCCTGATAGAACGGAATCCACGGCTGGAGTCTTGCATAATGCGATAGCAATTCCTTAAATGTGATATTCTTTTTATCCGTATTTTCAAAAGCAGGAAGCATCGTTCCCAGTCTGGTATCAAGAGTAAATTTTTTCTGGTCGTAAAGTTGCATCACATCCGGTAATGTAGACACAATTTTTGTTAGGGAGGCCACATCGTATATATCCGAATTTTTGACTTTTACTTCATTTTTATAATCGTGGTAGCCATAGGATTTCTGGAAAACGACTTTTCCTTTTCTTGCTACCAATACCTGAATTCCCGGTGTCATTTGCCTTTCGATGGCATTATTAGCAATAAGGTCAATTCTCGCCAGTGCTTTTGAACTCATCCCGACATTTTCTGCAGCCGTAAATCCAAGACGATTGAGTTTTTTTGTTTTTAAACCGTCGTTAACCTTAAAGGTCGTTCCTATGGAAACCGGCAACTTTCCTTTTGCATCGATTGCTCCAAAAATAAGCTGACCCGAAACATTCTGTGCGACATCGCTATTCTGATAAGAAACTACCAATCCTTCAATATCGCTGAATGAATTGATAGGTATAAGAGAATAAGGTTTTGTAAAAATATCAAGGATAACCTTATTATTCTTTGCTATTTCCTGGATTTTGACCAATTCGTCTACCGTAAAATCATGTTTTTTCCAGGCTCCATCCGCTTTATGATATCCAATTATGACCGTTGTATATTTTTTCAGGTCATCAATCAGCAGATGCAAACTGTCATTGGAAACTTCGGTTACTTCAGTGTACTGCCTTAATGTATTCAGGAAAGAAGTATTCGTATCGTCACCCAGTTTTACATAGGCAATCTTTTCATTAGCTACATCTTTAATTGGCAGAATTTCATTTTCGTTCTTTAAAACGGTTACCGCATTTTCATACAATTGATATTGCAAGGCTTGAGCATCAGCATTATTCAGGTCATCATAGATATATGGAATCTCAACCGGTTTGTAATTATTCAATCCGGCAAGATATTTATACCTCAATATTTTTTTTACTGATTGCTCCAGTCTTTTTTCAGAAATGACAGTATCCTGAATAGCTACACAAATTTTCTCTAAAGCTAAAGGAACGTTCTCGGCAAAAAGCAAAATATCATTTCCCGCCTTAAAAGCTTCCAGGTCAATATCTCCCGGTTGCTTAAAATTTGTTGCTCCTTTCATATTCAAGGCATCAGTAAAAATAAGCCCTTTGAAATGAAGCTCATTCTGCAGAACATTAGTTACTACATTATAAGAAAGTGATGTTGGGTAATTTTCTTTCGGTTCAAGACTTGGAACGTTCAGGTGTGCCACCATAACGCTGGCAAGGCCTTCACGGAACAATTTTTTATATGGATAAAATTCAATATCGTTAATTCGCTGTTTGGTAAAATTCAGCATTGGTAGCGTATGGTGCGAATCGGTTTCCGTATCACCATGTCCCGGAAAGTGTTTTCCTGTTGCAAAAACACCCTGGTTTTGAATTCCTTTCATCAAAGCCAATGCTCTTTCGGTTACATTCATCTTGTCTTCACCGAAGGAACGGTTACCAATAATCGGATTTTTAGGATTGGTATTAATATCCAAAACCGGCGCAAAATTGAACTGAACGCCCATTCTTCTGCTCTGCTGTCCGTATTTTTCACCTACTTTTTCAATCAGTTTCATATCCTGAATAGCTCCAAGCGTCATGTTCCACGGATAGCGGATGACCGAATCCAAGCGCATTGCCAATCCCCATTCTGCATCAATTCCAATAAAAAGAGGTACTTTTGATTTTGATTGGAAACGATTGGTTAGTCTTGCCTGACGTACAGGTCCACCCTGAAAGAAAATTACTCCTCCAATATGTTGTTCCCTTATAAGTTTGTCAATAGTATTAAAATGCACACTGTCTTTATTGGAATAGGCGGCAACCATAAAAAGCTGCCCTATTCTTTCCTGCAATGTCATTTTATTATAGATGCTGTCGACCCAGATTGTTTCTTTGGTTCTATCTAAAACTAATTTAGGCTCACGAAGCTGCGAAAAGGCAATCTGACTGATGAACAGTAGTGCTATAACAAAATATCTCATTCAAGTAAAATTTGGTTTAGAAAAAACGGCTATGCCAGCTTTCACGTGCTGGTACTTCCCAATATTCGTGCCATTCTCCAATAGTGTTAACGAGATTATTGAAAACAATTGTGTTTGCAGAAACGGCCTTTTCCTTGGCCATTTTTTTAAATTCGATTAATGGTTTGTGGGCAATGTGTTCACCAAGTTTGAATGTAACATTCATCTTGTCCAATAAATCGACATTGTATTTTTTCTCCAGTTCCTGTATAAACTGTACGGAACTATCTATAGAACAACCTGTTGCAGATTGCACTTCCTGATTTACGGCTAAAATGATAAATCTGTTGTATTGCAGCAAATAAGATGCTTCAAGACCCGTTCCGTGGGCCGCCCAATTTTCAACAAATGCTTTAAGGTCTGATTCAATTTCAGCCATTTCATCATCTGTGAATTTTCTATTGGATTGGTATATCCAGATTCTTGATTCATCTGGCATATTTTCAAAAGGAATGTACATGGTTGTTATATTTTTTTAATGCCCTGGATTACTTTGTAGTATCTGAAATCCTTGGCTTTTGCATCATAAAATTCTTGTTCCCAGTATTGTACGGAAACTTTGTCATTTTTCTTGAGTTTATTTTCTATGAAGAGATTAGAGTCTTCAAAGAATGTCAATACCAAAAAAGTATGGTTCCTGCCAGAATTATCCTTAACAATTACGGTAAGGAATTGCTCCGGTTTTATTTCTATAATCTTTCCTTCAAGGGTAAGAGCCGGTATTTCTTCTATTTCTTCTCCGGATTCCGATTCCATATCGGCAAACATCATCAATACATCCGGACAAACACTTGCCATTTTAATCCCCACATCACCCCCTAATTTTTCCATAGCTCCTTCTGCTTCCATAACATTGCCGTATTTGGCAGTTACTTCCTTTTCATGGCTGGAAAAACTTGAAATAATACACAGTCCTAATTGCATTTGTACCTTTTCCGAAGCTGCATCTTTCAGCATATCCTTTTTTTCGTTAGCACAGGAACAAACTTCTTTTGTTATCACATCAAGAATATCCTGGCTTTTAGCGTTCAAACAGAATAATGACAGTACAAATACAAATAATGATTTTTTCATGAGGGAATTAATTTCTTCAGTTTATAGCTTCTTACAGGTCTCTGGCATTTGCTATCAATTCTGCAACATCCATCACTTTTATTTCGGCTTCTTTCTCTTTGTTTTTTACACCGTCGGTAAGCATTGTATTGCAAAACGGACAACCTGCAGCAATAATCTGAGGAGCTGTTTCCAGAGCATCTTCTGTACGCTCTATATTTACTTCTTTATTTCCAGGTTCTGCATCTTTGAACATTTGCGCGCCACCGGCACCACAACATAGTCCGTTTGCTCTTGAGCGTTTCATTTCGACAAGCTCAACATCCAGCTTTTGGATTAGTTCTCTTGGTGCTTCATAAATTTTATTAGCCCTACCAAGATAGCAAGGGTCATGGAAAGTAATTCTTTTTCCTTTGAACTGACCACCTTCAATAGTAAGTCTGCCTTCATCCAAAAGAGATTTTAAGAACTGGGTATGGTGTACAACTTCATAAGTGCCGCCCAATTCCGGATATTCATTCTTTAACGTATTGAAACAATGCGGGCAAGCCGTTACTATCTTTTTTGCCTCATAAGCATTCAGTACTTCAATGTTCATCATGGCCTGCATCTGGAACAAAAATTCGTTTCCGGCTCTTTTTGCAGGGTCACCTGTACAGCTTTCTTCCGTACCAAGTACTGCAAACGAAACACCTGCCCTGTTCAGAATCCTGACAAAAGCTTTGGTTATTTTTTTTGCTCTATCGTCAAAGCTTCCGGCACAACCTACCCAAAAGAGTACTTCCGGTTGTTTTCCCTGAGCTAACATTTCGGCCATTGTAGGCACTGATAAAACTTCTGACATATTTTATATTGTTTCGTTGTGGGCTAATTCTACCCTGTTATTCGTGTTTTCCGTCATCAAAAACCTGTATGGTTACTTCCTTCTCAACAAGGTCTGTAAATTTTCCACGGTAGCGGGTTGCCTTTACCAAATGATTGTCAATCCAATGGTAGTTTCCACCACGCGGTTTCCCCATAACCATTCCATGATATTTAAATCCGTGAATTTTTAACCATTGTTCCGTAATCTCACGATGGGCTTCGGTTCTTGAGGTAAAAAAGAAAATGATATGTCCTTCGTCATACCATCTGTTCAATGTAGCTAGTGCGTCAGGATAGACGGCTGCCGTTAACATTCTTTCGGGTTGTTCGTTTGGAATATCATCACAAATTGTCCCGTCAATGTCAATAAGGTAGTTTTTAATTCCTTCCGGCAATATCGGGCTAATCTGCTCTCCGTTTTCGGTAGCCGATACCAGGTTTTTATCAATATCTTCTGTCTTCATTGCAATCCTAGTTAATTCATGGAAGATTATTCAAATTTTTTACCTATCAATTTTCATTTTTCCAGTTCAGCCTGTCCTGCTGACTGTACTGCCACGGAGCTCCATTGTTTTCGACATTGGTCATCATAGCATTTAATGACATTGGAGCCGCACTTTGTTCCATTACCAGATAACGTCGCATATCCATAATGATGGATAACGGGCTGATATTAACCGGACATTCTTCAACACAAGCATTACAGCTCGTACATGCCCAAAGTTCTTCCGGAGTAATATAATCGTTCAGTAATGTTTTATTGTCTGCCACAAAAACTCCTTTATTGGCATCGATATTCTTTCCAACTTCTTCCAATCTGTCACGCGTGTCCATCATGATTTTTCTAGGTGACAGCTTTTTGCCTGTAATATTTGCCGGACAGGAAGAAGTACAACGACCACATTCCGTACAGGTATAGGCATTTAGGAGTTGCACCCAGTTTAAATCTTGAACATCGCTTGCTCCAAATTTTGCAGGAGCTGCGTCAGCATCGGCTGCCGGAGCAGCAAACGGGTCTGCGTTTGGGTCCATCATCAATTTAACTTCCTTAGTTACCGATTCCAGATTGTCAAATTTCCCCAGCGGATTCAAATCTGCAAAATAAGTATTTGGGAAAGCCAAAAGAATATGAAGGTGCTTTGAAAAATAAAGGTAGTTCATGAAGATTAAGATACCCGCAATGTGCATCCACCAGAAAACTCTTTCCAAGATAAGAAGCGTTTCTGTGCTTATGCTATTGAATACAGGTGCTACAAACTGGCTGACAGGAAACGACCCAGCCTGAATAAAATGAGGCGCTCCTCTTTGTTGTAATGTAAAATCAGCGGCATTCATCAATAAGAAAAGAGCCATCAATACGATTTCAAAATAAAGGATATAATTGGCATCGCTTTTTGGCCAACCTTTCAAATCGTTATGGATAAATCGCTTAAGTTTGATAATGTTCCTTCTTACCAAAAAAGTAATTACGGCAACCAAAACTAAAATAGCCAGTATTTCAAAAGCCCCTATCAATACATTATAAGCGGTACCCATAAAAGCAAAAACTCTATGCGTTCCGAAAAGTCCATCAATAATAATTTCCAAAAGTTCTATATTGATGATAATGAACCCGACATAAACGATTATATGAAGTATTGCAGCTATTGGGCGTTTGACCATTTTGGACTGCCCTAAAGCCACCCTGGCCATATTGGCCCATCGTTCACCTTTATTATCTGAACGATCAACATCTTGCCCCAGCTTGATGTTACGGATAAGTTTTTTTACGTTTGATATGAAAAATCCAAAACCAACAGCCAGTAAAACCGCAAATAATATATTATCGATATAGCCCATTCTGCTTTCTTAGTTTTTAATAGTATCTTTTACCTTTTTTGTTTCTGTTTTAGGCTCAACATAAGGTGTTGCTTTTTTTCCGAAAACAGAGAAATGTACGTAACGCTTCGGGTTGTTTTTCAGGTCGGCAAGCAATTGCTTTAGCTCCAATGACGCACCTTCCAGATTGTTATACATTCCTTCATCTTTAAGCAGTTTTCCCAAAGAACCTTTTCCTGACTGTACATCATTAATGATGTTATCAACATTGGCCAGTGATTTCTCCAGTTTTTTCACAGCCTGCCCTAAATTAGCCTGGGCAATTGAATCGGAAAGCTTAGAGAAATTTGTCGATGTATGATCCAGGTTTGTGAAAGTATTATCAATTTTTGACTTATTGTCTGCTATTAATGAATTGACTCCTTTGGCTGCCTGACTGAACTCTTTCATAGTTGCCGCTAATTCCGCAATAGATGCCTGTAGGTTTTGTTGTGTCTTTTTGTCAAAGATATTATTGATATTCACTAAGAGGCTATCAGCAGAAACTACTGTTTTTTCCACTTTTTCTTGCAAAGGCGAAAGCTTATCGCCTATTGAGGAAAGCATGCCCGGTTTTATATCCGTTAAAAGCATCTGTCCGTTTTCTGCTTCTACAGGGTCTTTAAAGTTTGGAATAATAGCAATACTTTTTCCTCCAATAAAACTTGGCTCGTAGATTTTAGCAACGCTTGATTTGGAAATAGGGAAATCGGTTTTCACCTGAAGTTCTACCAATAATTTTCCATTTTCATTTAAGGTAATACTATTGACTTTACCCACGGCCAAACCATTAATAGTTATGGGTGCAGATGGTGCCAATCCTTCTACTTCGTCATACACGGCATAGAATGTCTTGTAATCGTTAAAAAGGTCTCTCCCTTTTAAAAAACTATATCCCCAAATAAATAATAATATTGAGGAAATTACTAAAATAGCGGTCTTGACTTCTCTTGATATTTTCAAAGCTCTGGTGTTTTTAAACAAATTTAATTAAATAATTTCAAACGTTTCTCCAACAAGTTATTTTAATGCTTCCTGGATGCTTACTTTTTTGCCGTTTTTAAAGGCTATGAGGTAGGACGAGGTAAATCCTCTTGATTTGGCTTCCTGTACCAGTTCTTTTGCTTTTTCATAATCACTGGTTTCACCATACATATATTTATAAAGGTTTCCTTCAGAAATCATCGAAATATTTTCCAACCCTTTAAAATTGCTTGGAACCAAATCCAGTTTTGTACCACTTGCAGAAATCTGTACTTTAAACAATACGCCTTTTGAATCTGTTTTAGTTTCAGCAACCGGAGTTTTTGCTTCGGTTTTTTTAGGTTCCGGAGCTTTGGTAACCGGAGTTTTGGCACTGTCTTTCTTTGCCGTAGATGCCATTTCTTTTGGTCTTTCTACTTTTAGCGCTTCTTTATCAATCTTGTTTTCTATAGAAGTCCCTCCGTAATATTCTTTCTTGTAGCCCATAATTGCATCTGCTATGGCTTTGGCAATTTCATTTTGTCCTTCTTCAGAGTTAAGATATTGTCCTTCTGTTTTATTCGATAAAAATCCCATTTCAATCAAAATACTAGGCATTGAAGTTTTATGCAATACCATAAATGGGGCCTGTTTTACTCCTCTGCTCTTACGGCTTAGCTGTTGTGTAAAATTATCCTGAATTTTACTTGCCACAGCAATGCTCTGGTCGAGATGCTCTTCCTGTATTAATGTAATTCCTATAAGAGATTCCGGCGATTTAGGATCATAGCCGGCATATTTTACCTTATAATCTGCTTCCAGGGTGATTACCTCGTTTTCATTTTTCGCTACTTCAAGGTTTGATTTTACCTTTGTAAGACCCATAACGTAAGTCTCTGTTCCGAAAGCTTCAGAATTTGGATTGGAGTTACAGTGAATCGAAACAAATAAATCAGCATTTGCCCTGTTAGCAATATTGGCACGCTCAACAAGTTCTATAAATACATCTGTACTTCTTGTATATACAACATCAACACTAGGCTGTTTGTCAAGTAATCTTCCTACCTTTAAAGCAACAGCAAGTGCTATGTTCTTTTCAACAAAACCATTCTTTACAGCTCCAAAATCTTTCGCACCATGTCCGGCATCAAGAACTACTTTAAATTTATCACCTGATTGACCAAAAGCAGCAAAAGATACAATACAGGTTAATACAGCGAGTGAACGTTTGAATTTATTACAGATGTACATATGTTGCTAAAGTTAATTTTAATAAAAATGCTATGGCTATAATTTTGATATTTCTTTATTTTTGATGAAAAATATATGTAAGTTTGGCACGTCAAAAATTAAGCCATATTTTTACAAAAATAGTATTTAAACCTTTGCGCACAAACTTATTTCATATCGTTTTATCAGCAATTTTCCTAACATTAGGAACTGCAGAAACTTATTCTCAGGAAGGAAAAAACAAATCTACCTCAATAGCTGCTGAAAAACAGCCAAATACAAAAAAAGATTCCGTCTCAGTCAGCTTGTCAGATATTACTAAATCTGCTGACACTACTGCGCAAGATACTATCAAGCCCAAGAAAACTTTCCTGGAAAGCAGGGTAAAGCGTAAGGCTGTTGACTATGAAAAAATGGATCAAAAGAAAAAACAGCTTACTCTTTATAACAAAGCGGAGCTGTATTATCAGGATTTTGAGCTTAAGGCAGGAATAATCGTTATGGATTATGAAAAGAACGAAGTCTATGCCGGAAGAATTAAAGATTCAGCAGGAAATTACACGCAAAGACCTGTTTTTAAACAGGGTACCAATGTTATTGAACCCGATTCCATCCGTTTCAACACCATTACAAAAAAAGCGCTGGTATGGAACTCCAGATCGGCTCAGGGTGAATTGAATATTAAAGGCGAGGTTACAAAAAAAGAAAACGATTCTGTTTATTTCATCAAGAATGCCAGGATAACTACTTCAAAAAATATTGACGATCCGGAATACTACTTTTTAGCCCGAAAACTAAAATTGGTACCCGGCAAAAAGGTTGTGGTTGGACTTACAAATATGGTTATTGCCGATGTTCCAACTCCTTTGGGAATTCCTTTTGCCTTTTTCCCTATGTCTAACAAAGGAACATCAGGTTTGATACTTCCGTCTCCTAACAATACAAACAGGCAGGGTTTTGCATTGCAGAACGGAGGTCTCTATCTTGCCCTTTCTGATAATTATGACCTGGCCATCCTTGGCGATTACTATACTAACGGAAGTTATGCCATGCGTTTTGAATCGAGTTATGCAAAGCGATACAAATTCCGGGGTAACGTAAACGTTCGTTTTGAAAACCAAATCCAAAGTGAGAGAGGTTTTCCAGACTATACCAAGGCTACACAGTACAATATTCAGTGGACACATTCACAAGACGCCAAAGCGAATCCGAATTCCCGATTTTCTGCCTCTGTAAACCTTGGAAGTAGTAAATATTACCAACGATCAATGAACCAGGCTAACGTAGGTTCTGCATTAAACAATACGCTAAGTTCCTCTGTTTCTTACTCCAGAACTTTTAATTCGGTTCCGCAGGTGAATATGTCCGTTACGGCTACACATTCCCAAAATACTCAGACGGAAACTATCAACATGACCCTCCCAACATTTCAGGGAAGTGTGGACAGGATATTTCCTTTTGCTTCTGAAAATGAAAACAAAAGAGGCCTTATTAAAAACCTGAACATTCAATACAACCTGAATGCCCAAAATCAGATTACGACTAAGGATTCGTTGTTTTTCAAACCTCAAATGTTCAGGGATGCACGCGTTGGTTTCCAACATACAATTCCGGTTAACACCAACTTCAAGGTATTTAAGCACTTCAGTGTGTCTGCCGGAGGAACCTATAATGAGGTCTGGTATATGAAAACCATTGAAAAACGATTTAATCCGGTATCACAAAAGGTAGAAAATTTTGACGTTCGCGGTTTTGATGCATTCAGAACCTATAATTTTTCTTCCAGTATTGGTACGACAATTTATGGTACGTTTAATTTCGGTGAAAACAAAAAAATTCAAGCCATCCGTCACGTCATGAGACCTTCGGTTTCTTATAGCTATACACCAAGTTTTGCCAAATATTATGACACCTATGACCCGGACGGAACCGGAACTATGCTAAAAGAATACAGCCGGTTTGAAGGAGGAATTTACGGTGCTCCGGGCAAAAATATTTCGAACAACATCGGATTCAGTTTAAGCAACACTTTTGAAGCAAAGGTGACCGATAAGGACAGTACCAAAACTGAACCTAAAAAGATTATGTTGCTGAACAACCTGAACTTCTCGACTTCCTATGATATGACAGCCGATTCCCTTAAATTGGCCCCATTGCGTGTGAGTGGAGGTACGGCATTGTTCAAGGAAAAAATGAACATTAACTTTGCAGCTACCCTTGACCCTTATGCATTGGATAATGCCAACCGAAGAATCGACAGGTTCAATATTGACAACGGAGGAAGTTTATTTCGACTGTCAAGTGCCAATATTACCATCAATTATTCTTTCTCGAGTACGGATGGAACAAATGAAAATGACAGGTCTGACCCGTTGAAAAATCAGGGATTAAGAAACGGAGGACGTGAGGATGACCTGTTTGGAACTGCAAGAGATTTGGGCGACAACAGACAGAGCCAATTTAATGATGAGGATACTGAAAAAGCAGAAAAAAAGACACGATTCTATCATGCTTTACTTCCGTGGAACATGACTCTGGCCTATTCCCTGACGTATAGTAATTCCAGCCGACAGAATGAAATAACAAACAATTCCGTGATGATTTCCGGAAATGTCGACCTGACACCTCGATGGAAAGTGGGAATATCAACCGGTTATGATTTTGTACAGAAAGGCGTTACGTTTACCCAACTTCGTTTTGAAAGAGATTTATTAAGCTGGAGGATGGATTTTAACTGGATTCCAATTGGAGATTATACTTCATGGGGATTCTTCATCGGAATCAAATCGTCCGTGTTGAGCGACATCAAGTGGGATAAGAGAAGACAACCAGACAGAAGACTACGTTAATTAAAATAATTTATGAAAAAAATAATTTTTACCGAAAAAGCCCCTGCTCCAATAGGGCCATACAATCAGGCTGTAGCATTTGGCAATACACTTTTTACCTCAGGACAGATTGCTATCAATCCGCAAACAGGCGAATTGGTTTTAGAGGATATTGAAACTGAAACCAGGCAAGTAATGGAAAACATGAAAGCTGTTCTGGAGGAAGCAGGAATGACTTTTGAAAACGTAATAAAAACGTCCATTTTCATTATGGACATGAATAATTTTGCAAAAATCAATGGTGTTTACGGAAGTTATTTTGATGAAAAAACAGCTCCTGCAAGAGAAACCGTTCAGGTTGCAGGACTGCCAAAAGGCGTGAATGTTGAAATTTCAATGATTGCTATGAAATAATTTTTGCTATAGATTAGGTAGCTAATAGATTACATCTATTTTTATAATACAAAAAAGCCGACTTCAAATAAGTCGGCTTTTTTGTTATTACAATTTAGTTAATCTTGTGGTATTCTATCAGTCCGTCGATTGGCCTTCTTAAAACATTGCCCAGCCTAAGACCATTTTTATCAAGTACTTGTTTTAGTTCGTCTTTCAGGTAAAAAGCGATTGAACCTACAAAATGAACCGGTACCTCACGGCAATCTTCAAACTGGGTAATGTAATTGTCTACAAAAACCTGCATTGCCTCGAATACCAGCTTCTGTATGAACTCATCATCCTTATGCTGAATAAGAAATTTAGCAAACGTTGCCAAATAAGCATTTGGATTGGCCTGTTTGTATAAATGGTTTTTGATTACATCCGGGTCCAAGTCATATTCTTTTTCGAAAAGAGAAGCCAGGTGTTTCGGCATTTTGCCAAAATAATAGGCACGTATCAAATCCCTTCCAAAACGATTACCACTGCAATCATCCATAGCAATATAACCCAGCGACTGTATTTTTTGGTGAAGCTCTTCCCCGTCAAAATAACTGCAATTAGATCCCGTTCCCAAAATAGATATGATTGCTTTTTCATTAGTTGGATTGGTAGCATAAGCTGCCGCATAAGTATCTTCTTTAACTGATACTTCCGCATGAGGAAAAAATTCCCTAAACGTTTCTGCAAGCGAATTTTTCATACGGTCTGTGCCACATCCGGCTCCATAGAAAAAAAGATGGGTTACGTCCTTTCTGTTATGATAGATATCGAAACGGTCTTCCAGACGTTCAA
The DNA here is from genome assembly GCF_001899155.1 of Flavobacterium sp. 38-13. Classification (NCBI taxonomy): domain Bacteria; kingdom Pseudomonadati; phylum Bacteroidota; class Flavobacteriia; order Flavobacteriales; family Flavobacteriaceae; genus Flavobacterium; species Flavobacterium sp. 38-13. The sequence continues at coordinate 65,529 of NZ_MKVG01000002.1, read as the reverse complement.
TAACTTCTTTTTTATCCAAAACTTCAGGATTTAATCCTAAAGATTGCGTGGTGAACAACTTATTGCCATTATCATCCAAAGCAATCCAGTCTGCTTTTGTTGACCCACTGTCTACTAATAATTTCATTTATGGTTTGTTAGTTTGTTTAATATTTGCAGAAGCCTAAAAATGGCTTCCTATTATCTTACCTAATTTTATAAATTCTTACACCAAAATCCGGACTGAAAGATTTAAAAAAACTAAAGTAAGGAAAAAATGGTTGGGGAATAGTAGCCCCCGTTTTGAAAATAAAAAAGTCCCGTCAATAGCAAAAATGACGGGACCTTTCAATTATTAATTACAATTGCGCGATATGTACAGATAAATCAATCAGTTTGCTTGAATATCCGTATTCGTTATCATACCAGGAAACAAGCTTAAAGAAGGTCGAATTTAATCCGATTCCGGCTTTAGCATCTACGATAGAGGTACGGGAATCAGAGATAAAATCCTGTGAAACCACGTCATCTTCCGTATAACCAATAATACCTTTATAGTCTGTTTCTGAAGCATTTTTCAATACTTTCATGATATCATCATAAGTTGTTTCTTTTTGAAGTTTTACGGTCAAATCTACTACAGAAACGTCAGCATTTGGAACACGCATGGACATACCTGTCAATTTTCCGTTCAATTCCGGAATAACTTTTCCTACTGCTTTTGCAGCACCGGTAGAAGCCGGAATAATATTTAAAAGAGCTGCTCTTCCGCCACGGAAATCCTTACGTGAAGGGCCGTCAACTGTTAGTTGTGTTGCAGTTGTTGCGTGAACTGTTGTCATTAATCCTTCAACAATCCCGAAATTGTCATTGATTACTTGTGCCAATGGAGCCAAACAGTTTGTTGTACATGAAGCATTGGAAACAATCGTATCTGCTGCTGTGGCTTTAGTGTGGTTTACTCCCATAACAAACATTGGAGCATCTGCAGATGGAGCAGAAATTACAACTTTTTTAGCACCACCTTTGATGTGCTCGTTTGCTTTTTCAAGAGTTGTGAAAATTCCGGTACATTCTGCTACCACATCTACCCCTACTTCATCCCATTTCAATACAGACGGATCTTTTTCTGCAGTTACACGAATCTGTCTGTCATTCACAAAAAGTTTTCCGTCTTTTACTTCAACTTTTCCTGCAAAACGCCCGTGTACAGAATCATATTTTAAAAGGTAAGCCAGGTGTTCAACATCTAACAAATCGTTAATGGCTACTACTTCAACGTTATCTCTATTTATGGTTTCTCTGAAAACGATTCTACCAATTCTTCCGAAACCGTTTATTCCTAATTTTACTTTTGACATTTTTTCTACTTGCTTAGGGCTTCAAGCGGCACGCTTTCTGCCAATTTATATATTTGTTTATTTTACTGTTTTTGATGGGAATTTGCGACCAAATAATTAAGTCGTCATAATGTCTGATACTCTCAACAATTCCCTGTCGATTTGTGAATGGCCTTTGATAGCCTGTTCTAAAGGAGTCAATTCAATCTTGTCATTCAAAAGTCCAACCATATAGTTGCTTTTTCCGTCAAGAATCGATTCAACGGCTTTTACACCTAAACGGCTTGCCAGAACGCGGTCAAAACAGGAAGGTGCACCACCTCGCTGCATGTGTCCTAAAACAGATACGCGAACATCATATTCAGGCATGTTTTCTTCAACATAGTCTTTAAGTTCGAAAACATTCTTACCTATTTTGTCACCTTCTGCGATAACTACAATACTGGAAGATTTTCCTGATAGTTTGCTTTTACGCAACGATTCCAATAGGCGGTCTAGTCCAAGGTCTTCCTCCGGAATTAATATTTCTTCAGCTCCGGCACCAATACCTGCATTCAAGGCAATATGTCCTGCATCACGCCCCATCACCTCTACAAAGAAAAGTCGGTTGTGGGAACTCGCTGTATCTCTGATTTTATCGATAGCTTCTACTACAGTATTCAAAGCCGTGTCATATCCTAATGTATGGGTTGTTCCGAAAATATCATTGTCTATAGTTCCCGGAATTCCGATTATTGGAAAACCATATTCTTTATTGAAAACAAGTCCTCCTGTAAAGCTTCCGTCGCCACCAATGACAACTAAAGCCTCTACTCCGGCAGCCGACAAATTGCTGTGGGCTTTCTTTCTGCCTTCTTCCGTCATGAATTCTTTAGAACGGGCAGACTTTAAAATTGTTCCTCCTTTATTAATGATATTGTTTACGCTTCGAGGTCCCATTTCTTTAAAATCGCCTTCTATCATACCCTGGTATCCTCTGTAGATTCCGATACATTCAATGTTATGATAAGCGCAGGTTCTAACGACCGAACGGATAGCGGCATTCATTCCCGGAGAATCACCTCCAGATGTCAATACGCCGATTTTTTTTATTGTTTTTGACATTTATTTGCTGTTAATACTGTAAAATTAGCAAACAAATATTACTTTAAGAATAGGGTTTTTAATAATTTAGGAAACAATTAGAATTTCAATCGATTTCGTTGATAAGTTTTTATTTTCGTTGCTGTAAAGTTGGTAATTTTTGTAAATTATAGGGTAAAAATCGCCAAGTTGATAAAGATTAATCCATTACAGGGACTTATTTCTATAAACTTATTTGCGGCTCTGCGCCTTTGCGAGCAATTATTTTCACGCAAAGACGCAGAGCCGCAAAGTTCATAAACAGTATTTAGTGTTAATCCATATCCGGAACTTTTGGCTGTTCCGTTTTTTGTTTTTCAGTCTTTTGCGTATCGGCTTTCTTTCTTCGGTCCTGTGTCCATTGGATAAAATCAGGCGAAAGGTCCGAATCCGGCATATGGTCTGTTGAAGTATTTTCTTTTTCTTCTTTGGTTTTGATATTGAAAATCTTATACCATAATTCTTTCAGAGTATCAAAATCGACTTCATAGGAAACCCCAAGTCCTTGGGTATAGCCAATTCCTTCTCCTATATAGTTAATATCATTTTCGCGGTTAAATACTCTTAAATTTAGAGTTCCGTCATCATTTACCCTGTATTTCACTTCTACATTACCCACAATTACAGATTGGTTTACACCACCCACAGGCACACCCACTTTTCCGTCAATAGAAATCCTTTCGTTAATTTGTGTGGTTATGGCAATCCCGAACTGGCTGCTGGTTTCTGCTGTTGGCGTACGGTCTGCCATCTGATAATCCAAAGCAACGGTAAATTTACCGTCTTCATCCTGGAACAAATCGTTAAACAAACCGCTGGCTCTTTCAAACAAGCTTCCGTATACTGCCGTTCCTGCGTTTTCCGAACTCAGGAAGTTTCCGGTACCCAAAAGCGAAAGTGCCTGGTTGACACGGGTATCCTTATCATCCAATTTTACCTGCAATTCCGATTTCAATACAGAACTTACCGTAGGGAAATTAATCGTAAAGTCAGGGTCAGGATTCATCAGGTTTCCGGTCAATCCGATTACTACTTCAACCGGAACTTTTCGGTTAAAGGAGGCATTATCCTGCAAAACAGCCGGATTAGCCTGGGTTTTGTAAATGGCATCAATATTCAGACGGGCACGTAACGGGTCACCATCCCATGAAATAGAGCTTCCTTTTTTTACCTGGAATTTCTTATCGATAATTCCTCCGTATTTGAAATTGTATTCTCCTTCTCTAACCTGGAAGTCACCCCACATATTAAATTTACCCAGAGTACTGATTTCAAGTCGCATCGTACCGTCACCATTCCCTTTCAGGGCATGTCCGGTATTTCTATCAATAATAATTTCTATTTCTGCTTCGGGTGTGATTTTTAAATCAAACTGCAATTCCAGTCCTGAATTGTTTATAACCTTTTCAACTATACCTTTTTCCAGATTGTATTTTTCTTTCGGGCTCAGGAATGTGATAAAAGTATTGTTCCCTACTCCTGCTGCCGAATTTATAGGAATCTTAATACTGGTTCCTTGTTTGGATTCCGCATCCACCGTAATCAACAATCCATTGGTAGGTCCTTTTATAGAAGCCCGTCCGGCAATAAAAGCAGTACCAAAATACATGGCATCATCAGAATCTTTGGTGTCCAATGCCAATAATCGGTCAGATTGTATGTTAAGGTCGAGTACCCACTTTTTGAAATTTTGATGCTTGATGCTTCCAGTCAGATATCCTTTTGTTTTGTATTTGGTATCGGTCATCCTTGCATCATTAAAGCGGAATTGGTTCTCCGTTAAATCAACAATGGAACGTTCGTCAAATTCATAATCGACATTCAGATAAGGTACTTTAAGTCCAACTTCATCCAGGAAAAGCCTTCCGTTGATTTGCGGGTCTTTTAGTGTCCCGACAAAATTGGCATTACCCGTAGCAAATCCGCGAATCCTCGAAATGACATTACCGCCCAACGGACTTAACGCACCAAGATTGAATTTGTTGAATTTGAAGTCCAGATCAAAAAGAGTCTGCTTGTTCAATATGCCTATATCTCCCGTGATTATGAAGTTCTCAACATTATCATTTTCCAATACGGAGTTTACGCTAAACCTGTTCAGGTTTTCATTTCCTTGAATCTGAACCGAAAGATTACCCAAAGCAATCTCGTTCACGTTCAGACTATCGACTGTAATCGTTGAAGCCGGTTGATAGATTGCCTTATTCTGTTTAAAATCAATTTCACCGTTTAGTTTTCCTTCAATACGCAGGCTATCCATTTCGGGCAATAATTTGCCAAGGCTTACTTCCTTGAAGCTTAACTTCAAATCCTTGTAAGTACTATCGCGAATAATGCCTCCCAACTCAATCTTTTGGTTGTTATGTGTCATCAAAATATTTTCGATAGAGAAATTTTTAAACTTCTTATCAAAAACAATTTTGTTGTCGTTGGCATCATTTTCATTCAGGAACCACATATAGTCCTTGATATTGACTTCAGACTTCTTAATACCGACAACGTTGTTATTCTTTTCGTCAATCGTGTGGTAAACGTTCAGGTTGTAAAAGTCTTTACTTTCATTTCCGCCTTTAAATTCGGTTCTGAAAAAGAGCGTGTCTTCAAGCTTAACGTTAATCGTACTGAAATTTGAAATTTTATAACGCTTGGTCTTAATGCTGTCCATTTCGATATAGGCGTTGTACAGCGGGTTCTGGTTGTCTATTTCCAAAGAAACCTTATCAAAATAATTTCCGTAAGCCTTAATCTCAGGCGAATCGAAATTCATCTTAAACTGATTCGAGTCGGAAGTCATTTTTCCTGAAACCACAGTATTTGTCCCAATAGATACTTCCGGCAGGAAAACTTCAATCAGTTTATTGTAAACGGAAAGATTAAAATCCAAAAATTGTCCGGGTTTTACCTTATTGGGTTTGTAATTGGTATACAGGCTACCTATTGCATTTTCAATAATTTTAGGCACCTGTCTGAATTCATATTTCCCTACAATCTGTCCTCTAATAATATCAGGGGAATTAATTGCAATTGTACGAACCCTGTTTTCGTCAAAACGGGACTGGATTGTAAAATCATCGAAGAAATAGATGTCTTTTTGGTTTTGGTAAGAAGTCTGTGAAATAAAAATGTCACCGTACATATTATCGATACTGTTTCCGGTAATCTGCATAGTTACGTCACCCTTAAAAAGTGAAATGGAATCTCTTTTTACAAGATTGAGTTTGTTTAAATCCGCATAATCAATCAGGGCATGGAAATCATAACGGTTTTCCGATTTGCTCAAATCAAGCAATCCTTTGAAATCCATTTTCAGGTTTTCATCATTTACGACAACCTTTCCCTGAAACAACGGATTTTTAAACGTGCCGTCAACTTCTATATTTTTATAATCGTATTTTTTAAAATTCAGGCTATAAATTTTCCCGCTCACTTTTGTATCCAAAAATTTTCGCGTGAATCCTTTTCCGGCTACTTGCAAATCCAATGTTACAGGGCCAAAATCTTTCTGTCGCAAAAATCTTCCTATATTGAATTTTTCAAAGTTTATATTTCCTTTGTAAGAAGCATTGTCAATATTATCAATATCATACAACTGTAAATCTGCCGCAAGCTCTCCAATAGAAGTTGTCAGGTAAATGTCTGCTTTTACATCAGAATGGGTGATTTGTGCATTACCCGTAATATCAAAATCTCCAAGATATTCTAATGAAGAAGGAAGTTTTTCTCCTAATATTCTTGGCAATATCGATTTCAGGTTGGCATAATCCGATGACAGCTTTTTAAAATCTCCACGAATAAGAAATGCATCTTTATCCGGATTAAAAAGGTTTTTGAAATTAATATCTCCAATAATCTGGGAATGGTTGTCTACAATCAGCTTTAAATTGCGGGTAAAGAAATCATTCATCGTCCCGGCCAGGATGGTCGAAAAATTAAATTTCTTGTTTTTCCCGAATTCACCGTAGAAATGATTCAGGTCGTTTGTGGAAATTGAGGCAGAATCCACATCTACATCAAAGTGAACTTTGTTGACAAAATCAGCAAGCCCGCCTTCTTTGTAGGTCAATACCACATTTCCTTTCAGGTTGGATTCTTTCGTCAGAAGCGTCAGTTCTTTTAAAAGAATACTTTCTTTTGAATAGCTGAATTTTCCTGTCAGGTCTTTAACATAGAGGCCTCTGTGGTCTTGAAAGGCCAACTTCCGTATTTCCGTGGTAATATCACTTCCGTAAATCTTAAATTTACGTACACTGGCATCCATTTTAGTAAAATCGACGCTGGTTTTGGTAATCGCATTTTCGTTTGTAATCTTGAAATGGCTCTTAGACAGATAGATATTATCAGCATTTAGCTGGAACGGCTTATGCGATTTTTTACCGGTATCAAACAGTCCGACAAAAACATTGATATTGGACTCCTCTTCTCCTTTGTAGTTTTTAAGATTAAAAAACAGCCTGTCTGCATAGATGTCTCCAAAAATCAAATCTCCTGATTTCAGTTTTTTAAAACTTAAAATATTGGTCTTAATCGAATTGGCATAAATCAGGGTATCTTTGTGATGGTCCCTAATGAGTACCGTTTTCAGTTTTACACCACCAAAAATGGAGATGGCAACCTGGTCAACATTAATGTCTGTTCCATAATCTTCGTTTAAGGTTTCGGTAACGTAATGTGCTATTTTGGTTTGAACAAAAGGCAGTGAAAGAGCAATGCCGAGTAACAGCAAAAGTAGAATTATACCCAGTAAGGTACGAAATACTATTTTTTTAAATTTTTTGATACTCTTAATTGTTTTATTTTTGTCAAATATAATTCAAAATCCGTGCCCTTTTATGGGAAATAACTCTCTTTTTATATTAGCTATCGAAAGTTCCTGCGACGATACCGCAGCTGCCATTCTTCAAGACAACAAAGTCCTGTCCAATGTTGTTGCAAATCAGAGCATTCACGGCGAGTATGGCGGTGTAGTTCCCGAGCTTGCTTCGAGAGCCCACCAGCAAAATATCGTTCCCGTTATTGAAATGGCGATTCGCAAAGCAAATATCGATAAAAAACAGTTAAATGCAATAGCTTTTACACAAGGTCCGGGTCTTATGGGGTCGCTATTGGTAGGCAGTTCTTTTGCCAAATCCTTATCGCTTGCCTTAAAGGTTCCGCTGATTGCCGTTAACCATATGCATGCCCATATTCTGGCGCATTTTATAGAAGAAGAAGGTTACGACAAGCCGGAATTTCCTTTTCTGGCATTGACAATCAGCGGCGGACATACGCAAATCGTCAAGGTTAACGATTTCTTTGATATGGAAATTATTGGAGAAACGACAGATGACGCTGTTGGTGAAGCTTTTGACAAGAGCGCCAAAATTCTGGGACTTCCCTATCCTGGCGGACCTTTGGTTGACAAATATGCCAAATTGGGGAACCCGAAAGCTTTTTCATTTACCAAACCAAAAGTTCCGGGACTTGATTTCAGCTTTAGCGGCCTAAAAACAGCCATATTGTATTTTATACAGAAAAATGTCGCCCAAAATCCAAATTTCATTGAAGAAAACCTGAATGATATCTGTGCTTCCATACAGCACACTATTATTGAAATTTTGATGGACAAATTAAAACTGGCAGCCCAACAAACCGGTATCAATCAGATTGCCATTGGTGGTGGTGTTTCTGCCAATTCGGGGATTCGCCAGACATTGAAAGAAGCAGAAACAAAATACGGCTGGAAAACCTTTATTCCCAAATTCGAATATACCACAGATAATGCCGCCATGATTGGAATTGTCGGATATCATAAATATCTTGCTTCAAAATTTGAAGATAATTCAGTCGTTTCCAAAGCGCGTATTCCGTTTTAATTATGCAATTATTCTATAATCCAACAATCACAACAGCAACAGAAACCTTCTTTTTCGACAAAGAAGAAAGCAAACACATCGTTAAAGTATTACGTAAAAAGGAAGGCGATAATCTATATGTAACTAACGGATTAGGTTATTTATTTAAAACCGAAATTGCATTAGCTTCAGATTCAAAATGTTTGGTAAAAATTATTGGCTCTGAAAAAGGTGAAGCAACCGGATATAAGCTTCATCTGGCTGTTGCGCCTACCAAAATGAACGACCGTTTTGAATGGTTTCTGGAAAAAGCAACCGAAATAGGAATTGGTGAAATTACACCTATCATCTGTGACCATTCTGAAAGAAAAGTAGTCAAGACAGACCGTTTTGACAAGATTATATTATCTGCTATGAAACAGTCGCTGCATTATTATCTCCCAAAATTGAATGAACCTGTTTCGTTTAAGGATTTTATAAAACAGCAACAAAACGAAGGGCTAAAGCTCATCGCCCACTGTGAGGAAACCCAGAAAAAATCATTAAAAGAAACCGTATTACCCAATCAGGACGTTACGATACTTATTGGTCCAGAAGGTGATTTTTCTGAAAAAGAAATCAAATTGGCGGTCGAAAACAATTACATTCCCGTAACTTTAGGCAATACGCGATTGAGAACTGAAACTGCTGCTGTTGTTGCTTGTCATAGTGTAGTTTTTATAAACGAAAAATAAATCCGGTTGAGATTATGAAGAAAATATATTTTGCATTTCTGTTGTGTTTTTCCCTTGTAGCCCAATCGCAGGAAATTGCCTTATTAAAATACAATGGCGGTGGTGACTGGTATGGAAATCCGACTTCTTTGCCCAACCTGATTAAATTTTGCAATCAAAATATAAATACCCGAATCACTCCAAAACCGGCAACGGTTGAACCGGGAAGTCCTGACCTGCTCTCCTATCCTTTTGTGCACATGACCGGACACGGGAATGTGGTATTCAGTGATTCCGAAATAAACAATCTACGAAACTATCTTACTTCCGGAGGATTTCTCCATGTAGATGACAACTATGGAATGGATGAATATATCCGCAGAGAACTGAAAAGAATTTTTCCAAACAACGCTCTTGTGGAAATCCCGGCAAACCATCCCATATTCCAAAAACCTTTTTCATTTCCTGCCGGAATCCCGAAAATCCACGAACACGACAACAAAAGGCCACAGGCATTTGGAATTTTTATAGACAACAGGCTGGCACTTTTGTATACTTATGAAACCGATTTGGGTGATGGATGGGAAGACCCGGAAGTGCACAACGACCCAAAAGAAGTTCGTGAAAAAGCACTAAAAATGGGCGCCAATATTATCTATTATATTTTCAATAATTAGAAACGGGATTTTATTTTTAGAAGAACTCCGATTTTTTTAACTAAATTTAGATTCTAAAAAGAAAAATATGGTGACCTCAAAAACTATTGCTAACGGAATATTGCGTGCTTTGGCAGTAATAACCGGAATTTTGCTCTTGCTGTTTCTTTTATATAAAATCCAGTCCGTTATTCTTTTCCTATTCATTGCTTTGATTGTCAGCATGATTGGAAATCCGATTGTCAAATTCCTGGAAAAAAGATTAAAGTTCAACCATATTGTAGCAGTTATAGTAACACTGGTATTCTTTATATTGCTCATGGCGGGCTTTATCATGATGTTTGTTCCGTTAATCGTTTCGCAGGGCGAAAATCTTTCTTTATTAGATACAGCACGACTTGAAGCCGATTTGGTAGATTTGACCGAAAGACTGAAGAGTTATTTTTCAGACCATAATATCGACATCGAAAGTATGGTCAAAAAATCAGACCTGACCTCGAAACTGAATCTGAATTTTATTCCTAATTTCATAAATTCTTTGGTTTCAATACTCGGAAATGTTGGTGTCGCTATAGGTTCCGTCATTTTTATTACTTTTTTCTTTTTGAAAGACCAGAAACTCTTTATCGTCAATGCCAAGAAGATACTTCCAAACGAACACGAAGACAAAATCCTGAATTCTTTCAGAAAAATAAACCACTTGTTAAGCCGTTATTTTATTGGCCTTATCGGGCAGGTAACCATTTTATTTATTTGCTACCTAATCGTATTGCTGATTTTTGGTGTAGAAAATGCATTTATCATCGCTTTTATCACAGCAATTCTAAATATCATACCTTACATCGGACCGCTTATTGCCACTGTCCTGGTTGCCATATTGACAATGCTGGGCCACATGGACCCTGAATCACAGGGCGAAATGCTATCGACAACCATATATGTATTGATTGGCTACACCGTTGCCCAAATTATTGATAACAACATCACCACTCCGTTAATATTCTCCAACAGCGTCAATTCACATCCTTTGGAAATTTTTGTGGTAATTCTGGCGAGCGGATTTATTTTTGGAGTACTGGGAATGATTGTGGCAGTACCACTTTATACCATTGTAAAAGTAGTTGCCAAAGAATTTTTTCCTCAAAATCCTATCGTAAAAATTTTAACCCGAAACATTTGATTTCTGACATTCTAAAACCCGAAATCCAGAATTTTATAGAAGCCAACATCAGGAAAGATATTTCAAAACTGGCTTTCCAGAAAAATCCGTTTCCTGAAATCGACTTTGCCGTACTGTTAAACCAGATAGCTGCAAAAGGCAAGTCAGAACAGAAACTTCCTACCTGGTTCGCGGCAAAAAATATTGTTTATCCTCCAAAATTATCAATAGAACAGACTTCATCAGAAGAAACAGCTTCTTACAAAGCAGCGATTGTTTCCGAAAAAAGCCTGATTGACCTGACCGGCGGCTTTGGTGTTGACAGTTATTATTTTTCAAAAAAAATGGAATCGGTTGTTCATTGTGAAATGAATGCGGAATTATCTGATATTGCAAGTCATAATTTTAAAATACTGCACGCCTCAAATATCGAATGCATTACAGGCGACAGTTCGGAAATACTGCAGAAGCTGAATCGGAAATTTGACTGGATGTATGTTGACCCATCAAGACGAAGTGATGTAAAAGGAAAGGTTTTCCTTTTAAAAGATTGCCTGCCCAATGTTCCGGAATTACAGAAATTCTATTTTGAATATTCAGACAATCTGCTGATAAAAACAGCTCCCATTCTGGATATTGCTGCAGGATTATCAGAACTTACCAATGTAAAGGCCATCCATATTATAGCCATTGAAAACGAAGTCAAAGAATTGCTTTGGGAAATTTCAAAAGATTATACCGGCAGTATAACAATTATTACCTTAAACAAAACCAAAGAAAAGACTGAAAAACTGGATTTTGTACTGGGTGAAAGTGAAAATGCTTTTTACGGATTGCCTAAAAAATATCTTTATGAACCTAATAGTTCAATAATGAAATCCGGCTTTTTTGAGTCGGTGAGCACCAAATTTAAACTGGACAAGCTTCATCCGCATTCGCATCTTTATACTGGTAATGAATTGGTTGATTTTCCCGGAAGAACCTTTCAGATTGATGAAGTAATAAAATACGGCAAAACTGAAATGAAGGAACTGCTACAAAATAAAAAAGCCAATATTACTATCCGGAATTTTCCGGAAACCGTTGAGAACCTTCGAAAAAAATGGAAAATAAATGACGGAGGAAACCTGTATTGTTTTTTTACGACCAATATGAATAATGACAAAATAGTATTACTTTGCACCAAAATAAAAACAGAAGAATGAAACGATTGCTTATACTTACTTTTTTAATGCTTCAAATTGGCGTTTATGCCCAGAAATCATGCGAATACAGTTCCAATTTTACAGATTCCATAGGCAGCTATAAAGAAACGGTACAAAAAATCGTATATGAGAAAAACTTTGCCGGAACTTCGAGTTATATCTTTTTCTCTCTGATTAATGCCAATGGTACTCCACTGTTGAATTTCCAAAATATTCAAAAAAGTAAAGATTTCATCAAGGCATTTTGTTTCGATAAAAATTCACGGGTTTACCTGCAATTGGCAAATGGCAAAATAATTACCATGCTGATTTCTGATGAGGGAAGCTGCGGATCAATGATTCGCGATGAAGCTCAAAGTTCCAATATTAGAATTTCTACGGGTGCCTTTTTATTTATGAAAAATACGATGGAAGAGTTGGAAAAATCTCCAATTACGTTAATCCGTATAAAATACGCTTCAGAAACGGTTGACTATATTATGAAAAAGGAACTTACTTCCGAATTAAACGGAGAGAAATCCTATCCTGAAAATTTCTTTATCGACCATCTTAAATGCCTGAACTAGATTAGTTCTTGCAGTCCCATGTAAAATTAGATACAGGTAAAGTCGAAGCGCTCATCAGGTTGTAATGCCACCATTCCGAAGCAAAAGAACGGAATCCGTTTTTCAGCATTATTTCTTTTAAAATCTTTCGATTGGTTGCAGCTTCTGCCGAAATGTTTTTATAGTCATGTGCCGCTTCCGGTCCGAAATGGTCAAATCCTGTTCCCATATCCAATTCATTACCGCTGTAATCTGTTAGCGTTATGTCTACAGCCCCTCCTCTGTTATGAATGGAACCTTTAGCCGGGTCGGCCACATAAGTGGGATTTGGCGTTATTGCCCACATCTTCTTTTGTACATCCAGAGGTCTGTAGCAATCATATACTTTAATCTTATACCCAAGTTTTAAAAACGCCTGATTCGCTTTGATTAAAGCTTTAACGGTTTTAAACCGGAGATAGCATTCCGCGCAATCGTATACTTTTGTTTTCAGGAAATTGTCTTCTGTTGCATATTTCATATCATAAAAGAAATCTTTACCATAATCCCTTAAATTCACAAAAGCAGTATCGCTGATGTTTGCTTTGGCCGCTTCCAGAATCGCAGCATTTTCGTCAATATATTCACGATTGCTTGACAACAGAGCATCACTATAAACCACCTCTTGTGGATTTTTGCAAGACGAAAGAACAATTAGGCACACTATTAGCTGTAGAAATCTCATAATGATTTGAAATGTTTAATTTGTACTACAAATCTATTCATTTGTATTAATTAATTTACTAATTTTAATTCAAATTAAAAAACACAAAGTATGAAAAAATTAATTGTTTTAGGTATTGCTTTGTTATTTTCAGGCTACATGAGCGCCCAGGAAACAACGGCGAAGAAGAAAGCAAAAGCAGAAGTAGCCCAGGCAAAAGCAGACAGTAAGAAAGCTGTTGAAAAAGCGGATGCAAAAGCAAAAAAAGCAGAAGAATCTGCCAAGAAAGATGTAGCTAAGGCCAAAGAAAAGGCAGTAGAATCGAAAACAGAAGCAAAAGCTGATGTAGCCAAGAAAAAAGCAGATGCTAAAGTAGAAACGGCAAAAGCCAAAGAAAAAGCTGCGGTAACAAAAACGGAAGCAAAAGCGGATGTTGCCAAGGCAAAGGCAGATGCAAAAGTCGAAGTCAAAAAATATAATGCAGATGTAAAAGATAAGGCATCTGGCGAATATTACAACGGCAAGAAGGTTTACACAGGACCTAAAGGCGGTAAATACTACATCAACAAAAACGGAAATAAAACATATATCGACCAAAAATAATTTTGGTCAGCCCTCACAAAAAATCCCGATTAGTTTATAATCGGGATTTTTTATTGGATTATCCTTTTGTTATCTTATCGTAGAGTTTTTCTATTTCTGCGTTATCGGGTTCTTTTTTTATAATGGCGGTGGCTTCCTTTTGGGATTTCATCCATCTATAGAGCCAGGAAACACCCCATTTTTTATAATAATTATCTTTCTGTTGGTAAACACTGTCCTGTAAGGCTTCATCAAGACTCACAAAAGTATAGCCTTTTGTTTTTAGCAGTTTTACGATTTTGGGTAGGTAATCAGCATTCAGCAAGTTGTCGTGGCATAAATAAATATGACGAACCGGTCTTTTGTATTGCTGCGTTCCCAGCATTTCAAAAAACTCAAAAAATTCTATGGTCTTTTTCACATACTTCTCCCCTGTACTTTTGGCATTCGCAATATCATTTTTGGCGAGGTAATATTCATAAACCGTACTATAGGCCCAATCTTCACTCTCAACCGTATAAGGCGTAATGCGATATCCTTTTTGTGTCAGGTAATTTTCAATTTCTTTATGCTGCAATGTGTCTTTTCCCAAATCATTAAACGGAAATCTGAAATGTTTTAATGGCTTACTATATTTTTTTGCCAGTTCTTTAGTAATAGCTTCTCCTTTATCAATATCATTGGCAAAAACCGTTAGTCCTGCATCAGAATAGTGTAAATGGCTAAAACTATGGTTGCCCAGCGTAATGTAGCTTCGCTTAACCCAATTCTCCAACAAGCGGAAATTCATTGACACAGAATCTGTTTCATAAATTTTTCCTTCATTGATAAAAATAGCAATCGGTAATTGTAACGAATCCAGTTTTTTCAATAATAAAGACTGGAATCCATCCTTTTGGAATCTTTTTGTATTGGGAATATCATCTATCGTAATAGCAACCTGCTTCTGCGCATACAGCTGCACAGAAAAAAATACGGAAAAAAACAGTACTGTTGTCCTGATATTGAATTTCATATTTTTTGTTTGTTTTCAAATATAAAAAACCTTAATAATTATTTATCTCATCAAGGTATAATATTCCTAAAAAATCCACGGATTTCGCCTTTGAAACTGCAAAAAAAACAATAAATTAGCAACTTTAATTTTTATACACAGCACAAATGAAAAATACCGCGCTTACGCACGTTCACGAAAGACTTGGAGCTAAAATGGTTCCTTTTGCAGGATATAATATGCCAGTACAATATGAAGGAGTAAATATTGAACACGAAACTGTTCGTAATGGAGTTGGAGTTTTTGATGTTTCACACATGGGAGAATTCCTTATTTCAGGTCCAAATGTCCTGGCTTTAATCCAAAAAGTAACCACAAATGATGCTTCTACATTAACCGTAGGCAAAGCACAATATTCTTGTCTTCCAAACGAAAATGGCGGTATTGTGGACGATTTGATTGTTTATAAAATGAAAGAAGACCAATATTTGCTGGTTGTGAATGCCTCTAACATTGAGAAAGACTGGAATTGGATTTCTACAAAAAATGACGTTGGTGCTGAAATGAGAAATATCTCTGACGACTATTCATTATTAGCCATACAAGGACCAAAAGCTGTAGAAGCAATGCAATCGCTGACGTCTGTTGACCTTGCTGCAATCAAATACTACCACTTTGAAGTGGGAGATTTTGCCGGAGTACCGGATGTAATCATTTCTGCAACTGGCTACACCGGTTCGGGCGGTTTTGAAATCTACGCAAAAAACGAAAACATCGAACAAATCTGGAATAAGGTATTTGAAGCCGGAAAATCATATGGTATCAAACCTATCGGATTAGCGGCAAGAGATACGCTTCGTCTTGAAATGGGCTTCTGTCTTTACGGGAATGACATTAATGACACAACTTCACCTATCGAAGCCGGTTTGGGTTGGATTACTAAATTCAACAAAGAATTTACCAATTCTGAAAATCTTCTAAAACAGAAAGAAGCCGGAGTCTTAAGAAAGCTTGTTGGTTTTGAATTGACAGAAAGAGGAATTCCGCGCCATGACTATGAAATCGTTGACAAAGATGGAAACATCATTGGGGTAGTAACTTCCGGGACTATGGCACCATCTTTGAACAAAGGTATTGGTCTGGGCTACGTTACCACAGAATTCTCCGGAGTAGATAGTGAGATTTTTATCCGTATCCGAAAAAATGACATCCCGGCCAAAGTCGTTAAATTGCCCTTTTATAAAAAATAAAAATATATGAATAGAATCCTGCTGTTTTTACTGTTTATCCCTTTTGTATCACATTCACAAGATAGCGGTAAATCCTGCGATGTTCTTATAAAAATAAACAAGCTCATCCAACATGAGCATTTCAATCCTAAACCGGTAGACGACAGCCTATCGGTTTATGTTTTTGAAACATTAATGAATGAATTGGATACGGACAAAAATATTTTCCTGAAAACGGAATATGATTATCTGTCAAAGTACAAATTCAAATTTGATGATTATATTGCCGGTAACGACTGTTCTTTTTTCGAAGATTTTTCCAAAACCTATAAGAAAGCTTTGGAAAGAAGCAAGACTGCCATTGAAAAATTACAGAAAGAAAAACTGGATTACAATACAAACGATACAGTCCGTTTTACCAAAAAGAATTTTCCGTTTTATGTAAAAGCAGAAGACGTGAGCAAAGTTTTTGCAAAAAGGCTGCGTTTTGATATTTTGGAAGATATTGCCAAGACCAGTAAAAATTATGATTCCCTAAAACAGAACTTTGCAAGTCTTGAAAAAAAATCAAGGGAAAAAATATTCGAGACAGCCCTTTGTAAAATCACCAACAGGCTGGACTCCAAAGAAGGTATCGAAAAGAACATCCGAAACAGTTTTTACTCTATTTTCTGTTCCTACTTTGACCCGCATACCTCCTACTTTTCATACGACACCAAATCCTCTTTCCTATCTGAACTTTCCACTGATAATTTTTCTCTGGGAATGTATGTCTCCCTGAATGAAAATGAGGAGCTGATTGTTCAGGAAATTGTCCCGGGAGGCCCTGCCGCAAGAACAGAAATCATAGAAAAAGGAGATCAGGTAATTAAAGTATCTCCCAAAAAAGGAGAAGATTTTCTCGTTTCCTGCAGTTCCCTGGAAACTATAGGAAGTATTATTTTTTCAGATACCCATAAAGAGATTACGCTTTCAATGCGAAAGAAAAACGGGACATTATATGATGTCACACTTCAGAAAAAAATAATGAAGGCAGACGACCATGCGGCCTACAGCTATATAGTGTCAAAAAACAACACCCGTATCGGATATATCAATATTCCGAGTTTTTATACTGATTTTGACAGGAACACGGTTCAGGGTATTTCGGATGACGTTGCAAAGGAAATTCTAAAGTTAAAAAAAGATAATATTGAAGGACTGATACTTGACCTTCAGGATGATGGGGGCGGTTCTATGGAAGAAGCCATAAAACTGTCCGGAATGTTTATTGACGCAGGGCCTATTTCCGTTTTGGTCAACAATAAGAAAGAACAAAAAATCATTAAGGATTTCAATCGGGGTGTTGTATATAATGGCCCCATAGTTGTATTGGTAAATGGAAATTCTGCTTCGGCCAGTGAATTTTTTGCTTCTGTGATGCAGGACTACAACAGAGCTATTATTATAGGAGCAACAACATTAGGTAAAGCTTCCATGCAGCAAATACTTCCAATAGAAAACGGAAACGAGCAGGATTTTGTTAAACTGACCATTGAAAAATTCTACCGAATTACGGGAAAAAGCCATCAACTAACCGGAGTAGTTCCTGATGTAGCAATTCCAACCCTATATGACGGTATTATTTCAAGGGAAAAAAGCAGTAAAACGGCATTAAAAAATGATGTTATTACTACCAAGGCTAAGTTTATTCCTTATTCAAGAAGTGATTTTGAAAATCTGATCGCACAGAGCAAAAAAAGAGTCAGCAACAATGCCTATTTCAATGAAATAAACGCTATCAATACAAAAATCAATTCCATATACAATTCTCCAAAAGATCCAATCCTGTTAAATTTTGAAAGCGTATTCAAAGATGTACACAGTATTGATGCATTTTTTGATTCTGTAAAAAAGATAGTGGAAACACCAATTGATTTTGAAATTGCGAATACTTCCTACGAAAAAGAAATATTGAAATTTGATGAGTTCCAGAAAAGCATTAGCGAATATCGTATTAAGGACTTAAAGACTAATGCTTATGTTTTGGAAGGCATCAATATTATTTCCGATTATTACGCCACTAAAAAAAACTAGACAATCCATGAAAAAAACCGTACTTGCCATTTTTGCCTTATTTGCCATAACACTAGCCAAAGCACAGGATTTCCGAACTCCTGTTGATTATCTGAACTTTATCGGGAAAGAATCTGCTGCTATTTCGAGAAATACGTGGAATTACACTAAAGCAGTTGCACACAGCAAAAGTGCCAGAAGGATTGATGCTTCCCGAAAAGCCTTGCTCAAATCGATACAAAATGCTTCAAAGAAAATAGCCGGGCTGAAAAACGGCTACAAAGGAGACACTGAATATCGAGACCAGCTCCTGTCCTATCTGTCGATTTCGGAAAAATACATCAATGACGAATATGAAAAAATCATCGACATGCAGGAAGTTGCAGAACAATCATATGATTTTATGGAAGCCTATATTATGGCACGTGACCTTGTAAATGAAAAAATCAATGATGAAGTTGAAAAGCTCAACGCCAACCAGAAGCTTTTTGGGAATAAATACAATATTCAGATTACGGATGATAATTCCGATTTAAGCAAAAAAATGAGGGCTTCAAATGCCGTCTTCAAATACCATACGGAAATGTTCCTTATCTTTTTCAAAGTGAATGTAACCGATATAAATCTGATGAAATCAATTGAACAAAAAGACCTGAATGCCATACAACAACACGCTTCTTCATTGGAACTTTATGCCAATGAAGGTTTGGAAAAGCTAAAAACAACGGTTCCTTTTAATAAGGATGCCAGTCTGATTGCAGCGACAAAAAAAGCACTTGAATTTTATAAAAAAGAGGCGATTGAGCTTACGCCTAAAGTAGTTTCATTCCTGATGCTGAACCAACAGGTAGAGGACACTAAAGAATCTTTGGATAAAAAACCTGAAAAGAACAGGACAAAACAGGAAATTGACAATTTCAACAATCTGGTAAAATCCGTAAACAACGAAATCAGCGAATACAATAAGCTGAATTCTAAGTTCTACCAGAACAAAATAGCCGTTAATACGGAATGGGAACAGGCCGGAGAACAATTTATTTCAAAACATGTTCCGAAAGATTAAAATAGATTTGAAATAAAAAAGGATAAAACTTATTTTTGCAACGTTAAAAAAATTTTAGAAATGGGAAGAGCGTTTGAGTTCAGAAAAAATAGAAAAATGAAGCGCTGGTCAGCAATGGCTAAAGCATTTACAAGAATTGGAAAAGATATTGTAATGGCGGTTAAGGAAGGCGGTCCAAATCCGGAGTCCAACTCCAGATTAAGGGCAGTTATCCAAAATGCCAAAGCTGTGAACATGCCTAAGGATAATGTTGAAAGAGCTATCAAAAAGGCAACGGACAAAGACACGGCAAACTATAAAGAAGTTTTATTTGAAGGATATGCACCACACGGAATTGCAATCCTGATTGAAACTGCTACAGATAATAATAACAGGACTGTAGCCAACATCAGAAGCTATTTCAACAAATGCAACGGAACTTTAGGAACACAGGGTTCTGTAGAATTTATGTTTGACCATACCTGCAACTTCAGAATTCCTGCAGAAGGAATCGACATTGAAGAAATGGAATTGGAGTTCATTGATTTTGGTGCCGAAGAAATTTTTGCTGATGAAGACGGCATCCTGATTTATGCTCCATTCGAAAGTTTTGGCGCCATCCAGAAAGAATTGGAAAACAGAGGCATTGAAATCCTTTCTTCCGGATTTGAAAGAATTCCGCAGGTAACCAAAAAACTTACGGAAGACCAGATAGCGGACGTAGAGAAGCTTTTGGAAAAAATTGAAGAAGATGACGACGTTCAAAACGTTTACCATACTATGGAAGAATAAACACAGAATTATCTTTAATACAAAACTCCTGAATACTCAGGAGTTTTTTTATTTGTAGGAATTGCATAAATTTACGATTCAATCATTTAATTAAATCATCATGAAAAAAACACAATTCTTATTGCTATTCGGCTTATTCTTTATTGCTGTGGCAAATTCCCAAACCAAGACAGAAAGCAGAACTGTTGGTAATTTTTCAAAAGTAGAATCGAGAGGTTCAACAAAAGTAGTTCTGGTAGCGGGCAATTCAAATACCCTAACTGCTGAAGGAGATGAAAAAACACTACAAAACCTGATTACCGAAGTAGAAGGAAATACGCTTAAGATTTATATCAAGAGTACCAAAAAACTAAACCTTAAAGGCGAAGTAGTTGTAAAGGTTCCGATTAAACAATTAGACGAAGTAAGCCTTTCAGGTTCTGGAAGTATCAAATCAGAAAATTCTATCAAATCTAATAAGTTTGTTGCTTCAGTAAGCGGTTCTGGAAAAATAGATTTGGATAATGTAAACGCTGATGCTGCTTCTATAAAAATAGACGGTTCCGGAAAAGTTGAAATGAACCTTAATGCCAATACTGCAGACGCCAAAATTAATGGCTCCGGAAAAATAGAATTAGACGGAAGAGCCAATGTTTTTTCTGCAGAAATTAGCGGTTCAGGCAGTGTAGATGCTTCTGATTTTACTTCATCGACCACTAAAGCGGCTATTCATGGTTCCGGATATGTCAAAACAAAAACCGAAAAAGACCTTACTGCCGATATTCAAGGTTCAGGGGTTGTAAAATATACAGGCAATCCTAGTATAAAGAAAAACATCAGCGGTTCCGGACAGGTAACAAAAGGCTAACCGAAACTGTTCTAAAACGGATTAAAATAAAAAAACTCCGGAAATTCCGGAGTTTTTTTATGCTTTATAAAATCGTTATTTTATAAATTCTATTTTCTGAGCTTCTTCAGCATTTACGCTATCGAAGAATCCTTGTTCGTTCATCCAGTCATCACTAAATACTTTGCTCATATATCTTGAACCATGATCAGGGAAAATAGCAATTACGTTACTGTCTTTATTAAATTCACCTTCTTCAGCATATTGTTTGATAGCCTGAAGAACGGCTCCGGAAGTATACCCTACAAATAAGCCTTCTTTTTTGGCTATTTCTCTTGTAGCGTGTGCGCTTTCTTCGTCGGTTACTTTTATGAATTTGTCGATAGAATCAAAATCGGTTGCTGTTGGAATTAAATTTTTCCCTAAACCTTCGATTCTGTATGGGTAGATTTCATTAGAATCAAACTCTTTTGTTTCGTGGTATTTTTTCAATACAGAACCAAAAGCATCAACACCTAATATTCTAATGTTTGGATTTTTTTCTTTAAGGAATTTTGCGGCTCCGGAAATAGTTCCTCCTGTTCCGCTGCAGGCAACCAGGTGTGTAATTTTTCCGTTGGTTTGCTCCCAGATTTCCGGTCCGGTTGTTTGGTAGTGTGCATCAATATTCAGTTGATTGAAATACTGGTTGATGTAAACAGAACCTTTTGTTTCTTCATGAAGTCTTTTTGCAACATTATAGTAAGACCTTTCATCGTCTGCTGAAACATGGGCAGGGCAAACATACACCTTGGCTCCCATACTTCTCAGCATATCTATTTTATCTTTTGATGATTTTGAACTTACTGCCAAAATACAATTGTAGCCTTTTATAATGCTCACCATTGCAATACTGAATCCCGTATTTCCTGATGTCGTTTCAATTATTGTATCGCCTGGTGACAAAATACCTTGTCTTTCGGCTTCCTCAATAATATATAATGCAATTCTATCTTTAGTGGAGTGCCCCGGATTAAAAGCTTCTACTTTTGCGTAGAAATTACCTTCTATATTTTCAGTGACTTTATTGAGCTTAATAAGTGGGGTATTACCTATTAATTCCAATACGTTATTATAAGCTTTTATTTCTTCTTTCATAAAAAAATAGTTAATCAAGGCAACTCATTGAATTTTTATTGACCTCAAATCCTTGCAAATTTAACAAAAAAAATCTAATTAGTTTTCAATTCCTTCTAAATCTAACAAAAAACTGAATTCCTTAGCTAATTCCTTCAATGCTTCAAACCTTCCTGAAGCACCTCCATGCCCCGCATCCATGTTAGTATCAAGGAATAACAAATTAGTATCCGTTTTCAAGGTTCTTAATTTGGCGACCCATTTCGCCGGTTCCCAATATTGAACCTGCGAATCATGAAGTCCTGTTGACACATACATATTTGGATAATTCTGTGCTTTGACATTATCATAGGGCGAATAGGATTTCATATAATCGTAATATTCTTTTTCGTTTGGATTTCCCCATTCATCATATTCCCCTGTAGTAAGCGGAATTGTATCATCAAGCATAGTCGTTACAACATCTACAAAAGGAACCTGTGCAATAACACCATGATACAGTTCAGGTGCCATGTTTACAACCGCTCCCATCAACAAACCACCAGCAGAACCACCTTCGGCATACAGATGTTCAGCGCTGGTATATTTTTCCTTAATTACAAATTTGGAACAATCTATAAAATCAGTAAAAGTATTTTTTTTATGGAGTAATTTACCATTCTCATACCATAATCTTCCCATATCTTCACCTCCGCGAATATGGGCAATGGCATAAATAAATCCTCTGTCTAAAAGCGATAGTCTGGTAGATGAAAAATAAGGATCCATAGTAGCGCCATAAGAACCATAGGCATATAACAGCAATGGATTTTTACCATCTTTTTTCATTCCTTTTCTGTAAATCATGGAAATAGGAATTTTAGTACCGTCTTCAGCAGTAGCCCAAACTCTTTCTTCTACATAATTTTTCTTGTCAAACTTTCCGCCCAAAACCTGCTGCTCCTTCTTGATTTCCTTTTCTTTCGTTTTCATATTGAAATCGATTACGGAAGATGGGGTTCCAAGTGACTGATAGCTGTAACGCAAAATCTGCGTATCAAAGTCCGGATTTGTAGAAATATTAGCGGTATAGGTTTCGCTGTCAAACGGCAGATAATACTCCCCTTTTCCATTCCAGGGCATAATCCTTATCTTGTTTAATCCGTTAGAACGTTCACCAAGAACCAAATAATCTTTAAAAATTTCAATGTCTTCCAGCAGCACATCTTCACGATGCGGAATCAAATCTTTCCAATTTTCCATAGAAGTCGCTTTTTCAGGCGTTTTCATCAATTTAAAATTGGTTGCATCATCTTTATTGGTCAATATGTAAAAGCTATCGCCATAATGAGCTATACTGTATTCCATTCCTCTGACTCTTGGCTGGAAAACTTTAAATTTGCCATCCGGGTCATCTGCTAACAATGTCCTGAATTCTGTCGTTAAAGTACTTGAAGAACTGATTACGATATATTTTTTTGATTTTTCCTTACTTACAGAAACATTAAACGTATCGTCTACTTCATCATAAACCAAAACGTCCTGTTCTTGCCTGCCACCAAGTTTGTGTTTGAAAACCTTATCCGAACGCAAGGTCTGTTTATCCTGTTGTGTATAAAACAAGGTTTTATTATCATTAGCCCATGTTGAGCTACCCGTTGTATTTTCAATTTTATCTTCAAACAGCTTTCCGGTTTGGAGATTTTTTACCTGAATAGTATAAATTCTTCTTCCTATAATATCCACTCCAAAAGAAGCGTATTTATTATCCGGACTAATGCTCACTCCTCCTAACTGAAAATAGGAATGCCCTTTAGCCATCTCATTGCAGTCAAAAAGAATTTCTTCCTTTGCAGTAAGGCTGCCTTTTTTTCTGGCATAAATAGGATAATCTTTACCGGTTTCAAAGCGCGTTATATACCAATAGCCATTAAAAAAATAAGGCACGGAAGAATCATCTTCTTTAATCCTGCCTTTCATTTCCTCAAACAGCAACTTTTTCAATCCTTTGGTATGAGCAGTCATCTCCTCATAGTACTGATTTTCGCTATTCAGATAGTCAATAACTTCTTTGTTTTGTCTATCATTTAACCAAAAATAATCGTCTACTCTTTTATCGCCGTGCTTTTCCAGCGTTTTAGGTATTTTTTTTGCTGTTGGCGGGGGTATTGTTATTGACATTTTACGGAATGTATTTTGCGAATATGAAGTTGCAAAAATAATACAAAGGCAACATAAAATTAATTTATTTTTC
This sequence comes from Flavobacterium sp. 38-13, assembly GCF_001899155.1. Lineage (NCBI taxonomy): Bacteria > Pseudomonadati > Bacteroidota > Flavobacteriia > Flavobacteriales > Flavobacteriaceae > Flavobacterium > Flavobacterium sp. 38-13. The sequence continues at coordinate 41,407 of NZ_MKVG01000002.1, read as the reverse complement.
ATCTAATTCTCCCTTGAATATGACTATGCAATTTAATAATTTCGCAATTATAAATCATAAAAATTATCAACAATGTTTGGAGACTTAATGGGCATGATGGGCAAACTAAAAGAAACCCAACAAAAAATAGAAGAAACTAAAAAAAGGCTTGATTCTGTTTTGATTGACGAGCAAAGCAACGACGGGCTTTTGAAAGTTACGCTTACGGCTAACCGTACAGTAAAATCAATAGAAATAGACGACAGGTTACTGGAAGACAAAGAACAACTTGAAGACTATCTGGTATTAGTTATGAACAAAGCCATCCAAAAAGCAACGGCTGTAAACGAAGCAGAATTAGGCGCAGTAGCAAAAGACGGTATGCCTAATATTCCGGGTATGGATATGTTTAAATAGCTGTAGGCTGTAAGCAATATGCTTTAGGCTTTAATTAGTAAGCGATTGGCTTACAGCTTAAAGCCTAAAGCCTACTGCTAAAAAGTTAGTTTTTGCAACGTTTCTATCACATAGGTATGCATAACATCTCTATAATCCAGATGGGTGACAATTCGGAGTTTACCTTTGCCCAATGAACTGATAAAAATATTTTTCTGCTTTAATTTTTCAATCACAACATCTTCATTATATTGCGGTTTTACGGCAAATATCAAGATATTGGTTTCCACAGGTTCAACGCTTTCCACCCAAGCTAATTGTTTAAGTATATAAGCCAGTTCTTTTGCCTTGTTATGGTCTTCCTGCAAACGGCTCACATTATGCTTTAAGGCATAAATTCCGGCACCTGCCAAATAGCCCGCCTGACGCATTCCGCCGCCCAACATCTTTCTGATTCTTAAGGCACGGTCCATTGTTTCTTTACTTCCTAACAATACAGAACCTACAGGCGCGCCTAATCCTTTTGAGAGGCAGACGGAAATCGTATCGAATAATTCTCCGAAGTGCTTCGGATTTTGTCTTTTTGCCACTAAGGCGTTCCACAAACGGGCACCGTCTAAATGGTATTTTAAGTTATTTTCTTTGCAGACTTCTTTAATCTTAGCAAGCTCTTCTATTTCATAGCAAGCTCCCCCACCTTTGTTTGTAGTATTTTCTATACTTACCAGACTGGTTAAAGGACTGTGGTAAAATTCCGGAGGATTAATCGATTCTCTGACTTGTTCTGCCGTAATCATTCCTCTTTTCCCATCAACCAAACAACAGGAAACACCACTGTTAAATGATGCTCCTCCACCTTCGTAATGAAAAATATGCGACCATTTATCACAGATTATCTGCTCGCCCGGATTGGTATGCAATTTAATTGCCGTTTGGTTAGCCATCGTTCCGGAGGGAAAAAAAAGCGCTGCTTCCATCCCAAATATACTGGCGACCATCTCTTCTAATTCATTGACGGTCGGGTCTTGCTTATATACATCATCGCCTACTTTTGAACGAAACATCTGCTGTAGCATTTCATTTGTCGGTTTTGTTACCGTATCGCTTACTAAATTTATTTCCATAATATCAAAAGTATACCTTATTTTTGTGGGTATAAAAGTATAAAATTTATGACAACTACCGAACAAATTAAAGGTATTGTAGAACGCCTTGGTGCGTTGAGGAGGTATCTTTGACGTCGATAAGAAACTAATCGAAATTGCTAACGAAGAAGAAAAAACACTAGCTCCTGATTTTTGGAACAACCCCAAAGAAGCCGAAGCACATGTTAAAATGCTGCGTTCCAAGAAAAAGTGGGTTGAAGATTACGACAAAGCTGTTTCTCTGGCCGAAGAACTGCAATTGGCTTATGAGTTTTACAGAGAAGGCGAAATGACCGCCGAAGAATTGGACGAACAATACAATCTGGCCAATACGCATATCGAAAATATTGAGTTCAAAAACATGCTATCTGATGAAGGCGACAGTTTAAGCGCAGTATTGCAGATTACAGCAGGAGCCGGTGGTACAGAAAGCTGTGACTGGGCCCAAATGCTGATGCGAATGTATATGATGTGGGGTGAAAAGAATGGCTACAAAATCAAAGAACTGAACTTTCAGGCCGGCGAGGTTGCCGGAATAAAAACAGTAACACTTGAATTTGAAGGCGATTATTCTTTTGGCTATTTAAAAGGCGAAAATGGCGTTCACCGCCTCGTACGAATTTCACCTTTTGACAGCAATGGAAAACGCCATACCTCTTTTGCTTCGGTGTATGTATATCCATTGGCGGATGACACTATTGAAATCGAAATTAATCCTGCTGATATTTCATGGGAAACCATGCGTTCAAGTGGTGCGGGCGGACAGAATGTCAACAAGGTTGAAACAGCCGTACGACTCCGCCACCACCCAACTGGAATCATTATCGAAAACTCTGAAACCCGTTCTCAATTAGATAACAAGACCAAAGCCATGCAATTGCTGAAATCGCAATTATATGAAATCGAATTAAAAAAGAAGCAGGCGCTGCGGGACGAAATTGAAGCCAAAAAGATGAAAATCGAATGGGGTTCACAGATACGAAATTATGTGATGCATCCGTATAAATTGGTAAAAGATGTAAGAACAGAACAGGAAACCAGTGACGTGGAATCTGTTATGAATGGTGAAATTGATGAGTTCCTGAAAGCATTTTTAATGATGATGGGACAAAAAGAAGAGGAATAATCATACAAACATAAAATCGCGAATTATAGCTCAGACCCCTAATTTACTGGTAATGAGATATGATTCGCTTTTTTATTTTTCATTATTTTAATATTTTTTTAAGAAATTATGGTTTAAGTGTAACAATTTCTCCAAACAGAAGTCCTATCTTTATCTGAGATTCTTAAATTAAAACCGATTTAAGGTCTTAATCTGGAGAATGCCATGATTTACAAAAAGTCCATTTCATTTATTCCGAATAACGAAGCTTTACGGCTTCAAAAACTTTATGACTATCAGGTTCTTGATACGCATTCGGAAGACACCTTTGACAAAATTGCCCTATTGGCGTCACAAATATTCAATACCAAAAATGCTTTCGTAACTTTTGTTGACGAACACCGTGTTTACTTTAAGGCTAACATAGGCGATTTTCAGGCAACAGAAGTTCGAAGAGAAGACAGCTTATGTTCGCTGGCAATTCTGGATGAAAAAATTACGGTCTTTAGTGATACCCGGGCTATTTCTGATTTATCTGAAAATCGTTTTGTCAATTCTCAAAATGGAATACGGTTTTATGCCGGCGCTCCTTTAAAAACTCCTGAAGGATATTCTGTAGGAACCGTTTGTGTTATTGACAGTGCGCCCAAAGAAGTCACAGAACATCAAATGGATATGCTACGAACACTTGCTGATATTGTAATCAACAAACTCGAAAGCAGGCTGCGCTACAATACCATTATCAAGTCTCAAAACGAACTTATGGGTATTGCCCTGCATGAAATTAAAAATCCGCTGGCATCCATAAGCCTTGCTAACGACATTTTAAGGCTTGACCCAACAAAAACGCAAAAGATGACCGATATGATTAAATATTGTGTCGCTACCATACAAAATAAGCTAACCGACCTGCTTAAGCTCTCTGAAGACGGCGAGAAAGAACAAAGACTTTCTATTGAAGAAGCCGACCTGAAAGAAATGCTGGACCGTTTGGTAAACAATTTTGAATTACTGGCTAACAAAAAGAACCAGATAATTGAATTGACAATTGAAGATACGCTCCCAAAAATCAATATCGACAAAACCAAAATTTCTGATGTGCTCCATAATCTTTTGAGCAACGCCATCAAGTATTCTTACAGCAATACCACAATCAAAATTATTGCTAAAAAAATTGATGATTTTGTAGAAATTGAGTTCCAGGACCAGGGACAAGGACTGAATGATGAAGACGCCGATAAACTTTTCAAAAAATTCGCCAAATTAAGTTCCAAACCAACCGGAAAAGAAAGTTCTAACGGATTAGGATTATCCATTTGCAAGTCGTTTGTGGAATTGCATAAAGGGCAAATTTTTGCCAAAAGTCCCGGAAAGGAATTAGGTACTTCATTTTTTATCTCACTGCCTATTATCTATAAGCAGGAAGAAACTGAAATCTCACATCATTAAAAACTTATACGTTAACCTTAAGGCTCTGCGCCTTTGCGTGACATTATTACTCGCAAAGACGCAGAGCCGCAAAGATTTGTAATTCTTATTTCAACACTTCGTTGAAGAATAACTTCATTGCTTCCCAGGAACGTTTATCTGCCAGTTCATTATAAGCTGCTCCTTTCGAATTATCGTTTCCGGCACTTTTTTCAGTAAATGCATGAACTGCATCAGCATAATAATTCATTTGCCAGTCGGCTTTGGCCGTTCTCATTTCATTTTGGAAATCCTTGATTTCTTTTTCTGAAATATACGGGTCATCTGCTCCGTGAAGAACCAACACTTTTGGCTGTATGGCACTTATTTCACGGGAAGCATCTTTACCCAAACCTCCGTGGAATGATACCACTCCCCTTACTTTCATATTAACTCTTGCCGCTTCCAATGCACCTGTACCTCCAAAACAATAGCCTATCACTACCACATTGTCAGCATTAGCACCCTGTTTTACCAATTCCGCCAAAGCGAGCGAAATCCTGTTCTGGTATTCTTTAATATTTTTTTTATAATATCCGGATTTTTCGCCTGCCTCTTTTGTGTCTTTGGGTCTTTTATCTGCTCCATAAATATCGGCCACAAAAGCATAATATCCCATATCTGCCAGCTTGGTTGCAATCTCTTTAGAATGTTCATCAACTCCTTTCCATGCCGGAAGAATAAGGACACCCGGCTTATTGGTCAGTGACTTTTTAGGTGAGGCAGAAAAACCACTCAAAATTTGCCCGTTGTCTTTATAATCAACTTTTTTAAGCTGTGCCATAGCCATGTTCGTTACTAATACTGAAAGAATAATAAAGTCTCTTGTTTTCATTTTTTTATTTTTATTAAAAATAACTATTTATTTGCTAACACCGGGTTAAGAATCTACTAAAAGCAAAAAACCACCGCAAAAGCAGTGGTTTAGTGTATATTGTTTTGTTACAGGAACATATTCAGAACATAGTAAAACAATGCTGCTAAAATAGCTGAAATCGGAATAGTTAGTACCCAGGCCCATATCAGGCTAACGGTAACTCCCCAACGAACTGCAGAAATACGCTTAGTCAGACCTACTCCAATAATCGAACCTGTAATTGTGTGGGTTGTACTTACCGGGATTTTTAAGTGTTCTGTAAAATACAAAGTCAAAGCTCCTGCTGTTTCTGCGGCAACTCCTTCAAACGAAGTTACTTTTGTAATTTTAGATCCCATGGTCTTTACAATCTTCCAACCACCACTCAATGTTCCGGCTGCAATAGCAGAATAACACGCAAGCGGAATCCAGGATGGCATATGGAAATCTCCTGTTTCATCAGGAAGTACCACATTCAGCCATTCCGGCATACTTTCCTGTGGCAAGCCATTTGTGTGGATGTAAACAGCTACAGCCGCTGCAATAATACCCATTACTTTTTGAGAATCGTTTCCACCATGTCCTAAACTGAAAGCCGCAGACGAAAGAAGCTGCATCTTTTTAAGCCAGGATTCTGATTTACTATGGCTCATTCTGCTAAAGAACAAACAAAATGTACTTACAGACAGTATGATAAACGCCACCAAAAACCATTTGATATTATGTGCTTCAAAAACAACACTCCAAAAATGAGAATCAAAACGAGGTTTTTTAATCTTGTCATAAGGTATCATCTGATAGGCAACAAATACAACCGTAGCAATCATCAAAGCTCCTGTAAACAGTTTGGGATAAATGCTTTTTTTAGATGAATTAAGAAGCCAAATCGAAATGAGATAGGAAGCCAATGCCCCGAGCAACGGTGCGAGGACAATAAAGGCAATAATAATTATAACTCCTGAAGGCATTCCACCACCACTTGCCGCCTTGTACCATGTAACCACGTCAAAACCGGCATGGGCAATTGCCGCACCGGCAAAACCACCAATCAGAGTATGTGAAGAACTGGAAGGAATTCCCAGCCACCAGGTCAATAAATTCCAACAAATTGCGGCTATGATTCCCGCTAAAATAACCGTCAGGTTAATTTCCATCGTATTGGCTGTTTTGGCCACCGTATCGGCAACACCAAATCCAAAAACCCAATAGGCCAGGAAGTTAAAGAACGCAGCCCAGACAACAGCCTGAAACGGAGTAAGCACCTTTGTCGCAACAATAGTTGCAATCGCGTTCGCTGCATCGTGGAAACCGTTGATATAATCAAAGATTAATGCAAGAACGATTATGACAATTAATATTGTAAAATCCATAAGATTGTTGAGTCAAAAATGATTTAGGAGTGCTTAACTACCACAGATTCCAAAACGTTTGCTACGCTCTTACATTTGTCTGATGCAGATTCAAGTGCAGACAAAACTTCTTTATACTTGATGATATTTTTAGCATCAGTCTCATTTTCAAAGATATCGGCAACCGCTTTGTCAAAAACGTTATCTGCCTTACTTTCCAACTTATTGATTTTTTTGCAGGCATCTGCAATCGCTTTAAGATTTTTCAAATCTTTCAACTCTTTTATCGCAATACCAATATGCTGGCAGGCTTCCAGGTTGATTTCAGTCAATTTACGAATTGATTTCGTGATTTTTTCTACCTGATACAAACGCATTCTACTGGCAGCACCATGCATATAATCTGCCACATCATCCATTGATTTTACAAGGGCGAAAATATCCTCACGGTCAAATGGAGTAATAAAGTTTCTGCTTAGCTCCAGGTGCGTTTTGTGTGTAATTTCCTCAATAATAGCCTCTAGCTCTTCGATTTTTCTGAAATAGTTCTCTCTTTCTAGCTTTGGCGCATTTACTGCCTCGTGCAAAGTTTCAGCCAATAAGATTAAATTTTGTGAAGCCTGTTCGAAAAGAGGGAAGAACTTTTTATCTTTAGGAACTAAAAACTGGAAAATACTGTTTAAAGACATAGGTTTGTTATTTAATGGTGCAAATGTATCTCTTTAATGTTAAGACAATATTAATAAATCATAAATAAGCAGTTATTAAAATTTACGATTTGGTAATATTGGAAAGCACTTCCTGAAAGCCGATTTCTTTTTTATTGCAAACGTTTTCGTATTTTAGCAATCTCAAAAAAATAAGCAAAATACACTCTATACATTATGGATATCAACTTCAATAAAAACGAAGACCACAACAAACTTTTATTATCTGATTTAAAGCAACGCTTCGCTAAAGTAAGACTGGGCGGAGGCGAAAAAAGAATAGAAAAATTACACGCAGAAGGTAAAATGACCGCCAGGGAAAGAATTGATTACCTTCTCGACCCTAAAAAAGAAAGTATTGAAATAGGCGCATTTGTAGGTGATGGCATGTATGCTGAACATGGCGGTTGTCCATCCGGTGGCGTTGTAGTCAAAATAGGCTACATCAAAGGAAAACAATGTGTCGTAGTAGCCAATGATGCTACCGTAAAGGCCGGAGCCTGGTTTCCGATTACAGGAAAAAAGAACCTTCGTGCCCAGGAAATTGCCATGGAAAACAGACTGCCTATTATTTATTTGGTAGACAGTGCCGGAGTATACCTGCCAATGCAGGATGAAATTTTCCCGGATAAAGAACATTTCGGAAGAATTTTCAGAAACAATGCCATTATGAGCAGCATGGGCATTACACAAATTGCTGCCGTTATGGGAAGCTGTGTTGCCGGTGGAGCCTACCTTCCTATTATGAGTGATGAGGCACTGATTGTTGACAAAACCGGAAGTATCTTCCTGGCCGGAAGCTATCTTGTAAAAGCTGCCATAGGCGAAAGCATTGATAACGAAACATTGGGCGGTGCAACCACTCATTGTGAAATTTCAGGAGTAACTGATTACAAAGCGAAAGACGATAAGGACGCTTTAGACAAAATAAAAAATATCGTAGACAAAATCGGGGATTACGAAAAAGCCGGATTTAACAGAATACAACCCGAAAAACCAGCCTTAAGTGAAAAAGAAATCTACGGTATACTGCCTAAATTAAGAACGGAACAATACGACATGATGGACATCATCAAACGTTTGGTTGATAATTCCGAATTTGAAGCATATAAAGAAGGCTATGGCCAGACTATCATTACAGGATATGCCAGAATTGACGGTTGGGCAGTAGGAATCGTTGCCAACCAACGAAAAGTCGTAAAATCCAAAAAAGGTGAAATGCAGTTTGGAGGCGTTATTTATTCGGATTCTGCGGATAAGGCAACGCGTTTTATTGCCAATTGTAACCAAAAGAAAATCCCTTTGGTTTTCTTGCAGGACGTGACCGGATTTATGGTTGGAAGCAAATCGGAACATGGCGGTATTATCAAAGATGGAGCAAAAATGGTAAACGCGGTTTCAAACTCTGTTGTACCTAAATTTACGGTGGTTGTTGGAAACTCTTACGGCGCAGGAAATTATGCGATGTGTGGAAAGGCCTATGACCCAAGATTGATTTTTGCATGGCCAAGCGCAGAACTGGCAGTAATGGGTGGAACCCAGGCTGCCAAAGTATTAATGCAGATTGAGGCTTCATCACTTAAAGCAAAGGGCGAAGTCGTTGACGAAGCAAAAGAACAGGAGCTTTTTGACAAGATAAAAGCCAAATATGATGCCCAGGTGTCTCCTTATTATGCCGCTTCACGCCTATGGACGGATGCCGTCATTGACCCATTAGAAACAAGAACCTGGATTTCCATGGGAATCGAAGCAGCCAACCACGCTCCTATCGAAAAGCAATTTAACCTTGGTGTAATTCAAGTTTAACCACTATGGGAAATCTTTCGGAAAAAGAACTTCAGGAACTTGCAGGACAATTGAGCCATCCTAACGGAGAAAGTGGCATACAGACAGCTTACAGCATGAATGTTGCGAATGACAACATGATTCGTCACACAATAGAGCAAATTGAAATCATGCCTCATTCAAAGATTTTAGAAATTGGTCCCGGAAACGGAATCCATATCAAATACTTATTCGAAAAGGAGGCCAACCTGAATTATTATGGAATTGATGTATCAGAACTCATGATTGAGGAAGCCTTAAAGCTCAATTCTGAATTTACTGCTACCGAAAGAGCCGTTTTTGAACTAACTGACGGTGAAAAAATATCGTATCCCGATTCTTTTTTCAATAGTGCTTTCACTGCCAATACTATTTATTTCTGGAAAAATCCCACAGAATATATAAATGAAATTTTTAGAGTATTACAATCGGGAGGCTCCTTTATTCTGGCTTTTATTCCGAAAGAAATAATGGAAAAAATTCCTTTTTCAAAATACGGATTCGAACTTTATGATACTGAAAAGGCAAAATCATTGCTTGAAAACGCCGGATTCCGTATTGAAAACATCTTATCAGAAACAGAAGAAGTTTTGAGCAATACGGGCGAAATAAAAATCCGTACTTTTACGATTATCAAGGCTCAAAAACCTTAACAACTTCTAAAGTCCGCTAATGAAACGATTCTTCCCTTTCCTTATTCTCCTGTGTGGGCTTCAGAACAGCCTTGCTCAGGAATTCACCAGGAAAGATTCTTTGCGTGGCGGTTTTTCTTTTGAAAGAATTTGTTATGATGTACAGCGCTATGACCTGAATATTACTATCAATCCGGAAGAAAAATCGATTAGGGGTTATAACGATATTACGTTTAAAACAGTAAAAAACACTCAAAAAATTCAGGTCGATTTATTCGAAAATATGAAAATCGACAGTATCATTTTTGATGGCAGGTCTCTCGAATATAAAAGAGAATTTGATGCTGTTTTTATTACTTTTCCAAAACCATTGAATGTTGATGGAACTGACAAAACAATACGTTTTTATTACTCAGGCACTCCTCAAATTGCAAAATATCCGCCTTGGGATGGCGGCTTCGTATTCAAAACCGACAACAAAGGAAAGCCCTGGATTGGTGTTGCCGTACAAGGAACGGGAGCCAGCTTATGGTATCCTGTAAAAGATTCCCAAAGTGACGAACCTGATTTTGGCGCTACCATAAAGGTTGCTGTTCCAGACGGATTAATGAATGTTTCCAATGGGAGATTTAAAGGAAGTGAAAATCTGAAAAACGGTTACACCCGTTGGGATTGGGAAGTAAAAAGCCCTATTAACACTTATGACATCACGGTCAATATTGCTGACTATGTTCATATCCATGATAACCACAACGGACTGGACCTTGATTATTATGTGATGCCGGAAAATGAAGAAAAAGCCAAAAAGCATTTTGAAGAGGTAAAACCGATGTTGGACTGTTTTGAATCCAAATTTGGCAAATACCCATTTGCTGAAGACGGTTATAAACTTGTTGAAACTTCTTATTTAGGTATGGAGCACCAAAGTGCTGTTGCTTATGGAAATAAATACAGAAAGGGTTATCAGGGAAGTGACATTTCCGGCACGGGTATTGGCTTGCTTTTCGACTACATTACCATTCATGAAAGTGGCCACGAATGGTTTGGCAATAGCATTACTTCAAAAGATATTGCAGACTTGTGGATTCACGAAGGATTTACGACCTATTCTGAATCTGTATTTGTAGAATGCCTTTATGGTTATGAAAAAGCGATGGAATACATAAACGGGCAAAAAAAACGCGTTTCCAACAGAAGCCCTATTATTGGCTACTATGGAGTTAACGATAAAGGCTCTACTGACATGTATTACAAAGGAGCATTGTTATTGAACACGCTTCGGCATATTGTTAATGACGACCAGAAATGGTGGAAATTGCTTCTGAAATATTCCGAAACCTACCGCCATAAGATTATAGACACCCAAACCGTAATTACCTTTTTTAATACTGAAATCGGTCGGGAACTGACTCCTGTTTTTGAGCAATACCTCAGGTATAAAAATATTCCCGAACTGGAAGTAGCTGTCAAGAACAAAGAAGTAAAATTCAGATGGATTACAGATGTCCCCGATTTCAAAATGCCAATTATCATAAAACAAGGCAGTAAAGAAACAAGACTTGAAGCGACCAATAAATGGAAATCACATTCTATTAAAAATAACGACCCCGTAAAATTTGATGATTACCGATTCCTTATAAAAATAACATACAATTAAAAAGAGCGCCAATGGCGCTCTTTTTTTATATACTGGCTAAACTTTCTTTCCGCAACACTTTTCCGGTTGGAGTTTCTAAAAATTTAGGAATAAACAATACCACTTTTGGTTTTTCATATTTTCCAAGCTCACCAAATGCAGCATCGTCAATAACATAAGGGTCGCCTTCTACTGCCAAAACCAGTTTTTCACCTAATTCCTCATTTTCCTGGGAGGCTATAAAAAACCGACGGTCGATTTTATGCGATAATTTTTCTTCTATCTGCTCGGGAAAGAGCTTGATCCCTCCGCTATTGATAACATTGTCTATACGTCCAAGCCAAATAAATTGGTGGTCATTCAATACTTTTACAACATCATTCGTCACGACAGCTTCTTCTGAAATAGCAGGCGCATTAACAACAAGACAGTGTCTTTCATCTTCCGCAACGGTTATTCCCGGCAAAACATCAAATGCTTCTTCTCCCACCCGCTTTGCGGCTATATGCGTAATGGTTTCTGTCATTCCATAAGTCTCATAAATCGAGGAGGGAATTTTTTTCAGTTCCTCAGCCAAAGCAGAATTAACTTTAGCACCACCTATAATAAGCTTTTTTACCTGTGAAAGCTTTTCTAAAGAATGCTGTGCCTGAATTGGAACCATTGCCGCAAAATCATAGGTTTCTTCATTTCTTTCCAAAGGCGTGGAAGTAGGTTCTACAAAATCCATATCCAGGCCTAAGATAAACGCTCTGACAAACATCATCTTTCCGGCAACATATTTGGCAGGAAGACAGTGCAGTACTTTATCGCCCGGAGCCAGTTCAAAAAAATCTCCGGTAGCTAAAGCTGAATTTACCATAGCCTGTTTGCTGATTTGTATCTTTTTTGGAGCCCCGGTAGTTCCGGAAGTTGTCATTTCGATATAATCCTTTTCATCAAACCAGTCCAATATAAAAATCCCGACCGGCCTTTCATAAGCCTCTCCTTCTTTTATAAAACTATAGGCAACGCGGCATAAATCGTCTTTATTCAAATGAAATCCATTTAGTTTAAAGCGATTGTGTACATCATAATATGTGGGCTTCTCCATCGTTTTTATCAAATTGATTGCTGTGGTAAGTGTCATCAGTTGTTAGGTTATCCGGAATGGTCCCGGTCAATTTCTCTTTCCAATTTTTCCATTGGTACTTCTTACTAAAGATAAATAAAAGAATTGGAAAAATTATAAAAACCGGAAGTAAAACATCAAATCCTGCTGCAGGCTCAGAATGGTCTTTTAATATGGAGTGAGTCTGGAAAACCGTCCAGTCAGACGTTACCAGCAAAGCACCAATCAAATTATTTGCAGCATGGAATCCAAGCGACAATTCAATACCTTCATCCATCAAGGCCAAAACACCTAGAAATAACCCCGTACCTATATAATATATCATAATAATATAGCCCATTTTTTCAACTTCAGGATTGAAGATATGGAGCAGTCCAAAAATTACAGAAGTCATTAACAACGGAAACCATTTATTTTTTGACAAAAGCGCAAAACCCTGCATAAGATAACCCCTGAAAACATATTCTTCGGTACTGGTCTGTATTGGTATCAAAGCTATTCCGATAATCGCTAAAATAGCAAATGGAACCGGCTGAAAATTAACTTCATAATCCTGGGGCGAAACAAAATAAGCTGCAACAGTTATAATAACGGTAATCGCTGTCCAAAGTCCAAATGCAAAGAAAAAACGCTTCCAGTCCATTTTTGGCCGTGAAGTAGTCACTTCAATAAATTTCTGACGATGCAAAAATTTCACAACAAAAAACAAAGCCAGCAAAGCAAAAGCAAACGAAATCAGCATCAGGAAGAGTGTCAGGTTTGAATCGAGAAAAGTTAACATAGCTGCCTGGTCTGTTGGAAAGTCCTTATTTTCTTCAATAGATTTTACCGCAATAGCAATCATCAATGGAAACTGGCCTATCGTAGACGCAGCAATTACAATAACCGAACCCACAATATATTTCCAAAATGCGTTTCCTTTACTCTTAAAGCCTTGAGCTATAAACATATCTTAAATTTTAGTTTAGAAAATTATTAGTCCCCTAATTTATTCAATTGTTGCGAAATAATCACCTATTTTTAAATTGCATTTCTTTTCTTTGCGGTTTATTCAATTTGGAGCACTATGATTAAAATATACCACAACCCGCGATGCGGGAAATCGAGAGAAGGACTTAGCCTGCTTGAAAAGTCAGGAAAAGAGTTTGAAGTAATACAATACCTGAAAGAAGTTCCAACGGCAGAGGAACTCAAATCCATCATAAAACTTTTGGGAATACCGCCTATTGAACTGGTACGCCAAAAGGAAGAAATCTGGACACAGAACTTTAAGGGCAAGACTTTAACCGATGAAGAAATCATCAAAATTATGGCCGAAAACCCGATTCTTATTGAAAGGCCGATTGTTGTGAATGGCAAAACAGCCACTATTGGACGACCACCGGAAAAAATACTGGAAATCCTCTAATAACATTAAATAGCTTTATTTAACAAACCTTTATGAAATCAGGCTTAAACCAAAGCCTACTTTTGCTGTCTTAAGCTAAATAATCAACATTCTAGTTAATGAAAAATCTAAAATTTGCAATATCCCTCCTATTGCTATCCGTTTCACTTCTCAGTTATGCGCAGGAAAGGCCGCAGGCTAAAAAAGTAAAAATCACAGGTAAAATTACCGAAAAATCAACTTCCCAACCTTTAGGTTATGCTACAGTAACGCTACAAAATTCTAAGCGTCCCGATGTTATAACCGGTGGAATGACTGATGAAAATGGTGTGTTCACAATAGAGGCAAATGCAGGTACTTATGATGTAAAATTTGAATTTATATCTTTTAAGCCAATCGAAATGAAACAGCTGGCTATTGAAGAAGATAAAAATTTTGGAACCGTTGCTTTAGAAGCCGAAGCCGAAATGCTTGATGCCGTTGAAATCCGTGCCGAACGTTCGACTGTAGAAATCAAACTGGATAAAAAAGTATATAATGTTGGTCAGGATATGATTGTCAAGGGCGGGACCATAAGTGATGTTTTGGACAACGTTCCTTCTGTTTCTGTTGACGTAGATGGTAATGTAAGTCTTCGTGGTAATGAAAACGTAAGAATCCTTATTGACGGAAAACCGTCCGGTTTAGCAGGTATTAATATTGCAGATGCTTTAAAAATGCTTCCGGCTGATGCGGTAGACAAAGTAGAAGTAATTACGAATCCTTCTGCCAGATATGATGCCGAAGGTGGTGCCGGAATTCTTAATATTATTCTGAAAAAAGGAAAAAATCAAGGTATTAATGGTACCGTTACCGCTACAACCGGTAATCCGGCCAATCATGGATTTACAGGAACAGTTAATTACAAAACCGAACAATTCAACCTTTTCACTACTCAAGGCTATAGCTACAGAAAAGGACCTGGAAACTCTATGACAGATACGGAATATCTGGATGAAAACGGAGATGTTACGGGTTATTTAAAGGAAAGAAGAAACAACGAAAGGTTAAACAAAAGCTACAATGGAGTTTTAGGTTTGGAATGGTACCTGGACAAATCGATTACGTGGACAAATACGTTGTCGTATAGAAGAAGTTCTGGTGAAAACCCGGATAACGTTTTCCAGTACCGATATGACCCGGCGATGAACCTGCAAAGCATCACCAACCGATTCAGCTTGGAATCTGATAAAGACGAAAACGTTGATTTCTCTTCCAATTTCATCAAAAAATTTAAAAAGGACGGACACCAGTTAACAGTTGACCTTTCCTTCTCACAAAGTGATGATGATGAAGATGCTGATATTCCTAGCAGAAATGTGTTGGACGGTACGCCAATAAGCGAGCAGAGAACCGGTAATATCCAAAAACAAAACCGTTCATTGCTTCAGACAGATTATGTTTTGCCAATAGGAGAAAACAGCCAGTTTGAAGCCGGATATCGTGGAAATTTCAATGACCTTTTAACCGACTATTCTGTAGAAAATTTCAATTATGGTACAGGTGGTTGGGAAAACGATCCACAGTTCACAAACACATTGGAGTATAAAGAAAAGGTAAATGCATTTTACAGCCAGTTTGGGACGAAAATCAACAGAATGTCTTATTTGGTAGGTTTGCGTTGGGAAGATTCCAATATTGATATCAACCAATTGACTCAGAATATTTATAAAAACAAAAAATACAACAATTTCTTTCCAAGCGCATTCTTAACGTATGAATTCAATGAAAACAGCAGTGCTTCGTTAAGCTACAGCCGCAGGATTTCAAGACCTCGCTCCCGCTCTATCAACCCGTTTTCGAGTTTGTCGAGCAACATCAACCTGTTTAGAGGTAATCCGGACCTTGACCCGTCAATGACCGATGCTTTTGATTTTGGCTACCTGAACAAATTTGGCAAGCTGACTTTTAATACGTCTATGTATTTTAACAGAACAAAAGATGCAGTACAATATGTAAGAAATACGGAAATCATCAACGGAACTGCCACTTTGGTAACTTCTCCGGTAAACGTTGGTTCTGAAGACCGTTTTGGATTTGAGTTTACATTATCCTACAACCCATACAGATGGTGGAGACTGAACAGTAACTTCAACCTGTTCCGAAACCAGACTAAAGGAAATTATACTTATACCGACTTATCCAATAATTCACAGACAATTGATTTCAGCAACACAGCTTATTCATGGTTTGCGCGAATCAACTCAAAAATCAACCTTCCATTAGGAATCGACTGGCAGGCTAATACGACGTATAACGCACCACAGACCAATGCTCAGGGAAGGTCGAAAGGAATTATTAGTGCCAACCTGGCGTTTAGTAAGGATGTATTGAAAGATAAAGGAACCATTGCCTTAAACGTAAACGACCTTTTCAACTCCAGAAAAAGAATTACAGAAACGAATCTGGCAACCCAAAATGCCTATTCTGAAATGCAATGGAGAGAAAGACAAATCACTCTTTCTTTTACTTACCGTTTCAACAAAAAGAAAAACGAGAGAGAGAAACAGCCTAAAAGAATGGATAGCGATAATGGTGGTGAAGACTACATGGGCGGATAATATAAAAGCCTCCACTCCGGAGGCTTTCCATAAAAAAAGGGAACCAATTTGGTTCCCTTTTTTATTTTGAGTACAGATTTAACTGAATTACTCTTTCTTTTTGTTCTTTCTTTCTTTGTATCTCTCAAATAGAGCACCACCAATCCAATAAGGAAGGAAGCTAACTAAAAAAATCATCAACCAGAAGCCGATGGTTAAGATAGTCAAGAAAAGTAAGAAACCTAAATACTGTTGAAATTCAAACATGTTTTCCGGAATTTTTTGAATACCTGTCAAAGATAGGTGTAATATTCATTTTGACCAATAAAAACAGTAAAAATAATTTTTAAATCATTTTTTAAACCTACTTATAATCCTTATTTTTGGGCTGGCTTTCAGTAAGCTAATAAAAAATTCTCTCAAAAAGCATTTTTTACGGCCTGTACAATAAGTAATGTGAATTTCTGTCAGCCAACTAATTATATCAAGATGGATACTTCTTCTGAAACGATAATCATAAAACTGAGTCGGAAAAAAATGATACTCGCATTGCTGGGTTCTTTCCTATTCGTTATTCTGGGAATCTGGATGGTAATAGACCATAAGGAAATAAACTCCATTTTTTTAAAATTCCCTCTTGCCGTATTAATCGCCGGTATCCTATCCATTCTTTTCTTTGGTTTTCTTGCCATTTTAATCATAAAAAAATTATCCTCGCAAACAGACGGATTAATCATTTCATCTGAAGGAATCACGGATAATTCAAGCGCTATTAGTGCCGGATTTATTCCATGGACAGAAATTACGGCTATTACTGAAACTTCATATGCAGGTCAGGCTTCTGTCATTATCGTTATTAAAAATCCTGAAGAATTTATCGCTGCCCAAAAAAGCAGTTTTAAGCGCAGGGCAATGACAGCAAACCACAAATCTTTTGGTGGTGCCGTAAGCATATCGGCAAACAGCCTTCAAACGACACATAAAAATCTCAAAAAGATTTTAGTCGAAAAACTAACCGAGTACAACAGAATGAATACTATATAACAACAAACAAATTACAATACAATGGAATACAGAATTGAAAAAGACACGATGGGTGAAGTGCAGGTTCCTGCAGATAAATATTGGGGAGCTCAAACGGAGCGTTCCAGAAACAACTTTAAAATTGGACCGTCGGCTTCTATGCCAAAAGAAATCATTGAAGGTTTTGCCTATTTGAAAAAGGCTGCTGCATATGCCAATCATGACCTTGGTGTTTTGCCTGTTGAAAAGAGAGATGCTATCGCTCAGGTTTGCGACGAAATTCTGGCCGGTAAACTGGAAGGAGAATTTCCTTTGGTAATCTGGCAAACAGGTTCGGGTACGCAAAGTAACATGAACGTTAATGAAGTAATTGCAAACAGAGCTCAGGTTTTGGCTGGTGGTAAAATTGGTGAAGGTGAACAGTTTATAAAAGCAAACGATGATGTAAACAAGTCACAATCTTCTAACGATACCTACCCTACAGGAATGCATATTGCAGCCTACAAAGCGGTGGTAGAAGTAACAATTCCTGGTGTTGAAAAATTAAGAGATACACTACATGCTAAAGCTGAAGCTTACAAAAATGTAGTAAAAATTGGCCGTACTCACTTAATGGATGCTACACCATTGACTTTAGGTCAGGAAATTTCAGGCTATGTAGCTCAATTGAACTACGGCTTAAAAGCAGTTAAAAATACATTGGCACACTTGTCTGAAGTAGCTTTGGGCGGAACAGCCGTAGGAACGGGATTAAATACTCCTGAAGGTTATGATGTAAAAGTTGCTGAATATATCGCAAAATTCACAGGACATCCTTTTGTAACGGCTCCTAATAAATTTGAAGCACTGGCCTCTCATGATGCCATTGTAGAAACACACGGTGCTTTGAAACAATTGGCTGTATCATTAAACAAAATTGCAAACGACGTAAGAATGTTGGCTTCCGGTCCACGTTCAGGAATTGGAGAAATTCTTATTCCGGAAAATGAACCGGGTTCTTCCATCATGCCAGGAAAAGTAAACCCTACGCAATGTGAAGCATTAACGATGGTTTGCGCTCAGGTTATGGGTAATGACGTTGCTATTACAATTGGCGGTACACAAGGACACTATGAATTAAACGTATTCAAACCTTTAATGGCTTCTAACTTCCTGCAATCGGCACGTTTGCTAGGAGATGCCTGCGTTTCTTTTGATGAGCACTGTGCACAGGGCATTGAGCCAAACTATACGCGAATCAAGGAATTGGTTGACAATTCGTTAATGCTTGTAACAGCATTAAATACTAAGATTGGTTATTATAAAGCAGCAGAAATTGCACAAACAGCACACAAAAACGGTACTACACTAAAAGAAGAAGCCGTTCGTCTTGGTTATGTTTCGCCTGAGGATTTTGATGCCTGGGTTAAACCGGAAGACATGGTGGGAAGTTTGAAATAATTCTAACCCTGGCAGGGTTGAAAGTTGAAAATAGAACTAGTAAAAAGCCTGAAGTAAACTTCAGGCTTTTTTATTTTATCAGATTCTTTTCAAACCCATCCACATACTATAATTATTTTTTTACGTTTTATTTAACATGCAAAAAAACTTTTTGTAGGTTTTTTCTATTTCGGAATTATTTATATTCGTAATCATCAAACAAATACAAATGACTAAGACTCACCCCCTAACCGAGAAAAAATGGTCGGATATCCGAAAATTTTTCACCCTGCTTCTTATTTTCTATCTGTTTTTTTACATGTTTCCTTTTCCCTTCAACCAGATTTATGGAGTCGATATTCTGACTGGTTGGTATGCGGATGGTATTGATGCCGTAATCCTTTGGGTAGGGAAAAACATATTACAAATCAAAAACCTGCAACAGATACTTAATACTGGCAGTGGCGATACCACCTTTGATTATGTAAGTCTTTTTACTTACATGTTGCTTGCTTTTCTTGCTTCAACTATTGTCTTTTTTACTACCAGAAAAAGAATCAATTACGACAGACAATATTATTGGATTATAGTATATGCCCGTTATTATCTGGGATTATACCTTATTGTCTATGGCTTATTCAAACTTCTTGAAGGACAGTTTGTTTTTCATGATTTTGGACGCCTTGAAGAAAATTTTGGTGATGCTACTCCAATGGGATTACTCTGGACATTTATGGGACATTCCAAAATATATGGAGGATTTACAGGTATTATTGAAGCCGGAGCCGGTTTTTTATTACTTTTTCATAATACCAAAACATTAGGCGCTTTGCTTAGCGTGGCCGTAATGAGCAATGTAGTATTGATGAATTTCTGTTTTGACGTTCCTGTAAAGTTATTTTCAAGCCACCTGCTACTCATCTCCATCATTATCTTAATGCCTAATCTGAAAAAACTTTATAACTTCTTTATACTCAATAAGACCGAAACATTAGACCACTGCAAACTGGTTTTCGAAAACAAATGGAAAGCAAGGGCTAGAGGTCTTGGAAAAGCATTATTGATTCTCGGTTTCAGCGCCTACATTATTTTTACGGGTGTTCAAAATATGTATACTAATGGCTCATGGGCACCGGAAGCTCCTCTAAAAGGCAGCTATCATACAACTGCTTTCTATATCTCTGAAAACGATTCGCTAAAAAAGACAGAAGACAAAAAAACACTGTGGAACAGGCTGCATATTTCCGGAAACTATGGCAGTATCCGTACCGAATCCGACAGTACAAATTATTATGCTATAAAAATTGATACGCTTAAAAATACAATAGAATTTAAATCCTATCGCGATACGACAGACATCTCCGTATTGCATTATGAAGAAAAAGCACCAAAAACATTTCTTTTAAAAGGGAAATTCGGAAAACAGAACATCCAGGCAGAATTCAATAAAAAGTCATTAGATGATTACCGTTTGGTCAATACCGGCTTCCATTGGATACAGGAATACCCGAATAACCGATAAGGAACTGTTTACAATAACAATTACATTAATTGCCTGATTTTTCTATCATTGCTTTTAATGTAATTGTTGTTATATCATCTTTGTATTTTTCGTCTTTTAATCTTTCAGAATAGTCGAAATAGTTAGTAATCTCAGTAGCTTCTTCAAATGTTATTGATTTACACTTGTTTAGAAATTCAATATTGTCAATTAATTTTAAGAGAATATCGTTTCTAAGCCTGTCTCTTTGTTCTCCGATAATTAATAGTTTCTTTAAGAGATGAAACCTGTTCATTATGGTGGAGTTAAAATCATCATTGTCGCTTTCTGCACTTCCTTCTACAATGCATTCTGTAAATATTTCGAGTTGATTCGTAGTCCAGTTTTCTAATTCAATTTCCAATTCTTTCCAGTCTTCATCTGAAAAATAGTGTTCTAATATTCTGACTACTGTGTCATTTCCTCCGCCATCTTGCCATACATCACTGTCTACAATCTCATTTTTTAATATATAAGCATACAACTCAAGAATGGCAGGATTAGAAGTCTCCGTCTTGCAGTTTTCTTTATATTTTTGTTTAAACAAGTCGAAATCTTTTGCCTGCATTTTTTTCTTTTTCTGCGGTATTACTAATCCTCTAATTTTTAATCGTGGTTCACAACTATCTACAGATATTCTACGCTCGATCTACTCCTTTTTTTTGCTTTCTATCTTTTTCAAAATATCCTCCATCATATCCATCTGGATTTTTTGGATTTCAACCAATGATTGTTCCTGGTGCAATAAAAGATGGTCAATTTTTTCATGAAGCATTCTGATTTCCAGTTCTGATTTCAAATTGATCATATAATCTTTTTTGGCTCTTTCACGGTCTTTTTCCTCCTGTCGATTCTGGCTCATCATAATGATAGGTGCCTGCAATGCTGCAATACACGACAGAATCAAATTCAAAAGTATAAACGGATACGGGTCAAAGCCTTTGTTTAATAATACAAACACATTGCCGGCAATCCACAGAAAAAGAAAAGCCATAAACGAAAGGATGAACGTCCAGCTTCCGCCAAAAGAGGCCACTTTGTCAGCGATTTTTTGACCTAACGTAAACTCCTGAATTTCATCATCCAGCTTATCAGACAAAATCGTATTGTCATTAAGTGCCTTTAATACCGTCTGCTCCATTTCAGAAAGCTCACCTGTTTCTTTCAGGAGCATTTCGGCAATATATCTCTCGCGAAAAGAATGGAGTTCTCCGATTGACATACATTTGTCATCTTCAAAATCGGGATAGTCCAGTTTGATAAAATCCAATATTGATTTTCGAACCAGATTGGCTGTAACTTTTTCAGTTTCCGGAAATTCTTTTCCTGAAATATCGCTTTTAAATTTTTTCATGAGATTGAGAGTTGATGGTTAGAACCAGTGTTTTTTTCTGAAATAATAGACCATACCAAGTACTGTCAAGAACATTACGCCAAGGACTACGAAATAGCCATTCTCCATTTTCAGTTCGGGCATATTTTCGAAATTCATTCCATAAACACCCACAATAAATGTAAGTGGCATAAAGATTACAGAAAATATGGTGAGTGTTTTCATGATCTGGTTCATGCGCTGGCTTTGAGAGGAAAAGAATACGTTTGATGCACTATCCAGTGATTTCAAATCATAATCAATCTGTTCCAAAAGTTCAAGACTTTTTTGATAAAGGCGTTCAAAAAAAGCATAATTGGATTTTTCAATGCTTCCGAAACCATCATCATTTTGGTGGGTTTTCAAATTAAAAAGGGCATCACGCAACGGGATGATAGAACGTTTCAGGAAATTCAGATTCTCACGCTCCTTTTCTATGTTTTCTAAAAAAACAGACTTATAACTGTTTTTGGCTTCCACAAGCAACGCTTCAATGCCGTTTTCATAACTTTCTATCGTTATAAAAAAGTTTTCCATGACAGCATCCAGCAAAAGATACAGCAGATAATCACTTTTCTTCTTACGGACAATACCGCTATGCGTCTTGATTCGTTCGCGAATGTGCGTAAAAAAGTCGCTCTTTTTTTCCTGAAAAGAAACCAGCAGGTTGTCCTTCAGCAAAAAACTAATCTGTTCAACCCTAACAACGGCCGATTCTTCTTCCTGCAAAATAGATTTGATACTGAAAAAAAGAACGTCGTCAAGCTCGTCCATTTTTGTTCTTCTCGAAACATTCAGTATATCGCCAATGATAAAATTCTGGATATTTAAAAGTTCGCCTATGTCCTGGATTAGTTTTACATCATGAAGACCATGCACATTAAGCCATTTGACATCCTCGGCCTGCAACGGGTCTTCAATTTCTTTCCGTACGCGGTCAAGTGAAACTTTTTTATATTCTTCATATCCCAAATCATCATATACAAACAGCTGCATTTCAACCGTATCTGTATTATGGATGCCTGTATATTCAAAATAATTGGGCTGTACTTTTCGGACTTCCTTATAACGTATTCTTCTCAAGACATTTTAATTTGTTATAAAGATAGGAGTTTTTAAAATTCCATTTTACATTTACAAAAATATTTCAGCCTGATGTCAGGGAGCCTGAAAAGCTGCCAAACCCTACTCTATCGGGCCAATTTGCAAACATTACAAAAGATGAAAACACTTCTGATTAACATAAAAGAATTACTCCAGGTAAGGCCTACACCTATTGACAAGGTTTCCGGAACGGATATGGCAACGCTACCTGCCATCCAAAATGCCTTTCTTCTTATTGAAAACAATCTGATTAGCGATTTTGGAAAAATGGAAGACCTTCCTAAGATTCCTGAAGCTCAAATTATTGATGCAACCGGAAAAACAGTACTTCCGGCCTGGTGCGACAGCCATACACATATTGTATATGCCGGAAATCGCGTACAGGAATTTGTTGACCGTATCAACGGTTTGTCGTATGAAGAAATTGCCAATCGCGGTGGTGGTATTTTAAATTCGGCAAAAAAATTAAATGAAACTTCAGAAGAAGAAATCTACCAACAATCCAAAGAACGCCTGGAAGAAGTCATGAAACAGGGTTCCGGAGCTGTAGAGATAAAATCAGGCTACGGACTAACAGTCGAGGGCGAACTGAAAATACTCCGCGTTATCAAAAAATTAAAAGAAAATTATCCGGTAGCCATAAAGGCTACTTTTTTGGGCGCCCATGCCTTTCCTAAGGAATTTAAAGAAAATCATTCCGGTTATATTGATGTTATCGTGAATGAAATGCTTCCAAAAATAGCCGCAGAAAATCTGGCCGATTATATCGATGCTTTTCTTGAAACGGGTTATTTTTCTGTTGAAGAAACAGAAAGAATCATGGAAGCCGGAAAGAAGTATGGTTTGCCTGCCAAAATCCACGTCAACCAATTTACAGCCATCAAAGGGATTGAAGCCTGTGTAAAACACAATGCTCTTTCTGTTGACCATTTGGAAATCGTAACCGATGAAGATATTGAAATATTAAAAAATTCCGATACGATGCCGGTTGCATTGCCTTCCTGCTCCTATTTTATCAGTATTCCATATACGCCAGCCCGAAAAATGATGGAAGCCGGACTGCCATTAGCTTTGGCAACCGATTTTAATCCGGGAACAACGCCATCTGGCAATATGAACTTTGTAGTGGCAACAGCCTGTATTAAAATGAAAATGACACCGGAAGAAGCGATTAATGCCGCTACTATTAACGGAGCCTATGCCATGGGACTTTCAGAAACCCACGGTTCTATTACCAAAGGAAAACGTGCCAACCTGATTATTACCAAACCAATCACTTCTTTTTATCAATTGCCATATGCTTTTGGTACCAATTTGATTGAGCAGGTGATTATTGAAGGGAAATTGGTTTGAAATAAAAAATTTTGAGAACTGAAACAATGATTAAAAATATTCTTCTTTCTATTCTATTTTCTTTTACCTTCTTAAGTTGTAATTCCCAGAAAAAAGACAATTTTAAAGCAAAAGAAATTTATAAATCTGATAATCTGACCATTACTCAAATATCAGAAAATTCTTTTATCCATACTTCATTTAAACAAACCAATGATTTTGGCAATGTTCCCTGTAATGGACTCATAGTAAGAGACAATAATGAAACTATTGTTTTTGATACGCCAGTCAATAACACTATTTCGGAAGAATTAATAAAATGGATAAATGACATTCTTCATTCAAAAATTAATGCCATTATTCCAACTCACTTTCATGACGACTGTCTTGGAGGATTAGAAGCATTTCATAATTACAATATTCCTTCTTATGCCTATATTAAAACCGTTGAATTAGCCAAAGAAAATAATTTTACTATTCCTAAAAATAGCTTTAATGATTCCGTAATATTAAAAGTGGGAGATAAAGAAACCATTACAAAATTTTTCGGAGAAGGCCATACAAAAGACAATGTTGTTGGTTATTTCCCAAGTGAGAATATATTATTTGGAGGATGTTTATTAAAAGAACTAAAGGCAAGTAAGGGATATTTAGGAGACGCCAATATTTCCGCCTGGTCAAATACGGTTGAAAAAGTGAAAAGGGAATATCCTGACATAAAAATTATAGTTCCGGGACACGGAAAATATGGAAACCATGAATTACTTGATTATACCATTAAGTTATTCAAAACTCAATAAAATTTTAGCTATTAGCAGAATAGAACGGAAACCATGATTAAAAAAAGGAGCCAATTGGCTCCTTTTCTATGCAGTTTAAGTTTTGGTGTTTTGTTTGTCTTATTTCAGCGTAAAGCTTGTTTTTGAAACCAGTGTTCCTTTGTCAAAAATATTTACAAAGTAGGTGCCTTTTTCAAAATCTACGCCATTGCCGTCCAAAAATTCGCAGACATCTACTGCTTTATTTTCATAGGCCACTGTAGTTGTGAAACTGTAAGTCAATGACATATCGCCAAAAGCTTCTGTTTTTTTCTCACCTAACACGTTGTTTTTGCTGTCGATGATTTGAACGTAGTACAGCTTGTTTCCTGATTTGGCAACCTCATTTTGCGCAATGGCAAAACAAACTTTAAGCTTATCCGCTCTTCTTGCTCTTTCGGTTACAACCTGTTTTCCTGAACTTCTTTCTTTGATGGCTTCAGTTCTTAAATTCATTACTGTTAGCTTCGAAGCTTTTTCAACGGTTTTGGCCAGATTTTCATTTTGAATGACCAATGTGTCGTTAAATCTTTTAGCTTCTCCTAAGGCCATAGAAATACTGTCATTTTTGGAAGCTAAAAGCGAATTCTGATTTTTCAGTAATCCGTTTTCTTTCGCTAATGCATTAAATTTGGCATTAAGAGCATTGTATTGGCTTTGGTATTTTTTCAGAGAAGCCACGTCTCCTTTTGATTTTTCGAGGTCAGCCATCAGTTTGACAACTTTTTCTCTTTCTGCAATCAGCTCATCCGATATGGATGTGTTTTCTGCGATAGCAGCATCTAATTTGGTTTTCAGAGCGGCGAGGTCATTCATTGCAGTCTCTTTGTCCTTGACTAAAAGAGTTTCTGTAGATTTTGCATCGCTGCTCATTTTGTACATGTAGACTAAACTCCCCGCGAGCAGAATTGCCAAAACGACGATAATCGCTTTTAAGCTCGAATTGCTTTTTTGATTTTCCATAATAGTAGTGGTAATGGTTTAAACAAATTAAATAATTTTTTGGGGGATTTATAAGACACTTAACGTAAGTTTATATAATTATATTATTTTTGAACCTAAATATTTTTTATGGAAAAGCTTATTCCCTTCACTGTGCACGATTTAGCAAGACTAACTAATTTTCGAAGCGGTGAGGTCAAATTTGGCGAAAAAATGCAGACCATCCCAAAAGGGGCGGATGCTTCAGAATACCTAAAAAATTCCGATGCGAAATTTGTGTTGTTCGGAATTCCGGAAGACATTGGCGTACGGGCCAATTACGGACGACCGGGAGCTGCTTCTGCCTGGGAAAGTACTATAAAAAGCATTGCCAACATCCAGCACAACCGCTTTAGCAAAGGCAACCAGATTTTAGTCCTGGGCCATTTGGATGTGGCCGAAGAAATGAAAGAAGTAGAAAATCTGGATTTTAATATTATTGAAGAACGCAAACAGCTTTCCAAAGTAGTAGAAAAGATTGACAAGGAAGTTTCGCATATTATTTTCAATATCGTTAAAGCCGGAAAAATTCCGGTTATTATAGGTGGCGGACATAACAATGCCTATGGAAATATCAAAGGAACTGCTCTTGCCAAAGGAAAAGCCATCAATGCAGTTAATTTTGACGCCCATTCCGATTTCAGAATATTGGAAGGAAGACACAGCGGCAACGGTTTTTCGTATGCGTATGAAGAAGGCTTTCTTAAAAAATATTTTGTTTTTGGGCTACACGAAAGCTATACCTCAAAAAGTGTACTGCATGAAATAAAAAAACTAGAAGACAGGGTTCGAATCAATACCTATGATGAAATCAACATCCGCAAAGAAAAAGATTTCAGATTGGAAATGGAAAGAGCCTATTCGTTTATCCGAAATGATTTTTACGGTATCGAAATTGATTTGGATTCCATTCCCGGAATACCAAGCAGCGCGATGACATTGAGCGGCTTTTCCGTAGAAGAAGTGCGTCAGTTTATCCATTTTTTCAGCCAGGACCCAAATGCGTGCTATCTCCATATTTGCGAAGGAGCTCCTGATTTGGGAGATTCCAAAAACAGCCATCTGGTTGGAAAATTAATAGGTTATCTTGTAACCGATTTTATGAAAGCCAAGGGCGAAATAGAAAAATAGATGAATATACTTCTCATTGAAGACGACAAACGAATCAGCGATTTTGTAATCAAGGGACTGGAAGAAAACGGTTTTTCCGTTACCCTTGCCGTTACCGGAGAAATTGCACGTGAAATGGTGTCGGAAAACGAATGGGATATCATCCTGATGGATATTATGCTGCCCGGCATAGATGGGATACAGCTTACGAAACTTATCCGATTCAAAAAAAACCATACCCCTATTCTGGTATTGAGTGCGCTGGATGATGCAGACAATAAAGTAGCTGCCTTAGATAGCGGTGCTGATGATTATCTGGTTAAGCCTTTCCATTTTAAAGAATTGATTTCGAGGATAAATGCGTTGACAAGGAGAACCAAATTCAATTATAAAGAAAAAGAACAGGTTTATTTTTGCCATAACCTGACGGTCAATCTTGACGAGCATTCCGTTTTTCAAAATGACCAGGCAATTGATTTGTCGCCGAGAGAATACAAACTGCTTTTGTTTTTATTGGAGAACAAGAACAAGGTCGTTTCCAGAACACAAATCCTAAATGCCGTTTGGGGCATCCATTATGACAATAATACGAATGTGGTAGACGTATATATTTCTTATCTTAGAAACAAAATTGACGAAAACCAGCATAAATTCATCCATACCATCAAAGGAACCGGCTACATGCTCAAAGAATAGTTTATGAAAATCCGAAACCGCTTAACGTTAATCTCATCCCTTACTTTTGGATTTGTTTTCATTATCGCGTCGGTTTTGATTTATTTTGCATTCTACAACAGTTCTGAAAAGGTTGTCTTTAAAGAATTGCAGAAAACCTGCCTGCTCTCTGCCATCTATTATCTTGAAAAAGACGAACTCCCGCACTACGAACACTCCGCTATTAAAGAACAATTTGAGGAGAATATCCAAAATGATATCGTTCGGGTTTACGACCTCAATAATGTTATTGTTTATGGTGAAAAGGAAGCCGACAGGAACATAAATCCTACGAATCTTAACTTTATCCGCAAAAACAAAAAACTTAGCTTTAAGTCCAACAACCACTTTTATTACGGAATCTTTTATAATGACAACCAGGGAGATTTTGTGGTATTTGTAAAAACAAAAAGCGAAGTATTCAAGTCGCAAACCAACCGATTGCTCGTTATTATGATTGTCGTTTTATTTGGTGGACTATTTTTGATTTTCCTCCTGAGCCGGTTACTTTCCAATATTGCGTATCGCCCAATTACAAATGTTATCAACCAGGTTAATTCGATGGAATTAAGCTCCTTAGACGATCCTATTTTATCTTCTAATACAAATGACGAAGTACAGGAACTGATTGCAACATTCAACAATCTTTTGAGCCGTCTTTCGGATACTTTTGCCATACAAAAGAATTTTATCAACTACGTTTCACACGAGTTTAAAACGCCTTTAGCTTCAATTTCCGGAAATCTGGAAGTTTTTGCCCAAAAGGACAGAACGCCGGAAGAATACCAAAAAGTAACTTCGGAGGCTTTGGAAAATGTCTACCATATCGAAGAAATACTAAACAATCTTATGATGCTTTCCGGACTGAAAACTATCCATCAGGAAAATGAAACTTTCCGTATTGATGAAACCGTTTGGGACATCAACGACCAGATTTTTGAAACACACGAAAAGCAGGAAATCGGTATTGATTTAGACGTAAAAAATGAGGAATTGCTATCTGTTAAAGGTAATGAAGTGCAAATCAGGCTGGCATTGTACAATCTGATAGAAAATGCCGTAAAATATTCAGAAGGAAATCCTATAAAAATTTCACTTTCAGAGGTGAACAATCAACTTCAAATTATAATAGAGGATTATGGGAAAGGTATTCTAAAAGAAGACCTGAACTACATACAGCAGACCTTTTATCGTGGCAAAAATGTAGGCAATATTAAAGGAAGCGGTATTGGGCTTTCACTGGCAACTATTATTTTTAAACAAAACAACATACAGTTTGCAATTCATTCAGAAGAAAACTCCGGAACCCGTATTACACTACTGTTTCCAAAACTCTAATCGTTTTCTAATGTTGGATTAATCTAATTCTAATGCGGCTCAAATAGGGCTATAATCTTTGCGATATAGATTTGCAGTCATAAAATAGACTCAAATTGAAACGCATTTTTTTTACCGCCATTTTTACAAGCTTTTGCCTATCCGGCAAAGCACAGAATACAACAGCAAGAGATACCGTATCGGTTTCCAGGGCTGAAGCCGAAACTATTTTTCTAAAAAACAACCTGAGACTGCTGTCTGAAAAGCTGAATATCGACCAAGCAGAAGCTCAGGTAATCCAGGCCAGATTGTGGCCAAATCCGCGTTTGGAAGTGGGTGAAATCAACTTGTGGTCAAATGCAAAATCAGAACAGCTTCCTCCCATTTTTGGAAATTGGGGAAAAACTTCTGAAGTAACTGTTGGTTTGGAACAACTCATCTATACCGCACGAAAAAGAAAGAAGCAGATTGAAATGGAAAAAGTAGGCGTAGAAATAGCACAGGAATATTTTCAGGACTTCCTGCGTATTCTAAAAGTCGAATTCCGAAACAACCTGACGCAGTTACAGTATACTCAGGAAAAACAGAACCTGTATAAAAAGCAACTGACTTCTATCCAAAAACTTCTTACTGCCTATTCCAATCAGGCGAAACAAGGGAATATCAGCAAAAGCGAATTCATCCGTCTGAAAGCCTCCGAACTCGAATTTGTAAAACAATTAAGCGATTTGCAAAAAGAAAACAACCAGCTCCAAAAAGAACTCAAAACGCTGATGAACCTTCCTCCGCATAGCTATCTTAAAATAAGCATAGACAAATTCGTACCGGATTTGGATAAAGTAGCCAATATCAATCTTGCTGAACTGGCATCTGCTGCTTTGGAAAACCGTCCGGATGTAAAGGCATCGGTTCTTGAAGAGAAATACAATAACCGGAAATATAAATATGAATTGTCACAACGCACGCCTGATGTCACTTTATTAGCCAGTTATGACAGAGGTGGAAACATCATGAATGACTTTGTGGGTGTGGGATTTGCCATAGACCTTCCCTTTTTCAGCAGAAACCAGGGAAACATCAAATCTGCCAAAATAGAAATCCAAAAAAGCCAGTATATGAAAGAAGAAAAAAACAATCAGGCACAGAATGAAGTCATTCAGGCTTATGAAGATTTGGTCGTATCCAAAAGATTATACGAAAATATCGAGGCCTCTTATGAAAAAGACTTAGACCTGCTTTTGGAAAGCCATCAGAAAAACTTCACCTTGAGAAACACCAGCATGCTGGAATATCTGGACTTTGTCAATGCTTATCTCGAAAACAAAACCATCATTCTGGATTCTAAAAAAGAACTGAATGAACATTATGAGGAACTGCAGTTTGTAATAGGCAAAGAGCTTTAATCTTCTCTAATTCAGAAAACACATATCATGAAATATATCTATTTAATGCCATTAGCGTTACTTTTCAGTTGTAACGAAAAAGAAACTGTTACTGAAAAAAACGAAAAATTCTGTCTCAACGACGACCTTAAAAAGAAAGTCACCATTGAAGAAATAAAAAGAGAACCCGTTTCAGAAACTTTTACGCTGACCGGAAATGTTACTTACAATTCTGATAATGTGATACAGTTTACAAGCCTCATTAATGGCGTGGTAACCAACACTTATTTCTCTTTGGGTGATTATGTCAAAAAAGGACAGGTATTGGCCGAAATCAAAAGTACGGAGCTTAACGGATTACAATCTGAAAATAAATCGGTTGAATCACAATTGGCTGTAGCACAGCGACAGCTTGCCTCCGTGAAATCAATGTTTGAAGACGGGATTGCATCCCAAAAAGACCTTATTCAGGCAGAAAGCGAAGTCAAAGTGCTGAAAGCTTCACTTGAAAATATAAAAAGTAACCTGGCATTGTATAGTGCTAGTCCTGAAAAATCTGTGTTCCAAATCAAGGCTCCGTCCAATGGTTTTATAGTTGCCAAAAACATGAGCTCAGGAATGCAGATTTCTTCAGGCAGCGAACCCCTGTTTACCATATCCGACCTGAATGAGGTTTGGGTTATGGTTAATATTTATGCAACGGACATGCAGAATATCAAAGAAAATATGGAGGTGAAAATCAAAACACTGGCTTATCCGGATGAAGTTTTTAGCGGAAAAATTTCGGCTTTATCACAAGTATTCGATGCGGAAGAACATGTCTTAAAAGCACGAATCGTGATGAAAAATACCGACTTGAAGCTGAAACCGGGCATGTCTGCCGATATTATCCTGAACAAATCCAATGCTTCTGCTGAATCCTTACTTGCGGTACCGGTAAAAGCTGTGATTTTTGACGACAATCAAAATTTTCTGGTTGTCTACAAAGACGATTGCAATCTTGAAATCAGACAGGTAGACCCTGTAACTAAAAACAGGGAGGTCGTTTATTTCGACAAGGGAATCCAGGAAAATGAAAAAATTATTTCTAAAAATCAGCTGCTGATTTATGAAAGCCTAAAATAACATTACAATGCAAAAGCTAGTACAAAGTATAGTAGCGTTCTCGCTCAAAAATTCGCTTATCGTATTCTTTGCAACCGTGTTGTTGTTTGCCGGAGGAATCATAAGTTATATGCACACTCCTATTGAGGCATTTCCGGATGTAACCAACACAAGAGCGCGAATCATCACGCAATGGCCGGGACGAAGTGCCGAAGAAGTAGAAAAATTCATCACCCTGCCCATTTCAAAGCAGATGAATACCATCCCGAAAAAAGCGGAGGTTCGTTCTATTTCGCTTTTCGGATTGTCTGTTGTTACGGTTCTTTTCAATGAAGACGTAGACGATTTTTATGCACAACAATATGCCTCCAACAGAATGGCAAGTGTTAGCCTTCCCGAAGGAGCCGATGCCGAAATTGACCCGCCTTATGGTGCCACCGGTGAAATTTTCCGTTATGTCGTAAAGGGCAACCTGCCTATAAAAGAACTTACTGCCATACAGGACTGGGTAATTGAACGGGAATTGGTTTCGGTTCCCGGTGTTGCTAACGTAGTAAGTTTTGGTGGAGAAGAAAAAATCTACGAAATAAAAATCAATCCGACAGAACTTGTCAACTATGACCTCTCGCCTCTTGACGTTTATGAAGCGGTTTCCAAAAGCAATATCAATGTGGGTGGTGATGTCATACAGCGTGGTGACCAGGCTTATGTAGTGCGTGGTGTGGGCTTACTGGACAATATTGACGATATCGGAAACATACTGATTGAAGTAAAAGGTTCTACTCCTATTCTGGTAAAACACGTCGCAGAAGTAAAAATTGGTTCTAAACCCCGATTAGGACAAGTAGGATTAGATAATAATGACGATTTGGTAGAGGGAATCGTTGTCATGCTTCGCGGAGAAAATCCTAGTGAAGTCATTGCCAACCTAAGAACCCGAATTGACGAACTGAATGAAAGAATCTTACCAAAAGGTGTAACCATTGAACCTTTTATAGACAGAACGGAATTGGTCAACACCACCGTCCATACGGTTACAAAAAACCTGATTGAAGGTGTATTGCTCGTGTCGCTGATTGTTTTCATCTTCATGTACAACTGGCGTACAACCGTTATTGTTGCTTCTGTAATTCCGCTTTCGTTTTTGTTTGCCATCATCATGTTGCGCATACAGGGACTTCCGGCCAACCTGATTTCTATGGGTGCTCTTGATTTTGGATTGCTGCTGGAAGGAACGCTCGTCATTGTGGAACAGGTTTTTGTCTCGCTCGAAAAGAAAGCGCATAAGGTGGGAATGCAGCGTTTCAACAATATGTCAAAAATGGGACTTATCAAAAAAAGTGTGGGAAGCGTGGCAACCTATATTTTCTTTGCCCTAATCATATTAATCGTTGCCCTGTTGCCTATTTTCTCTTTCCAGAAAGTAGAAGGAAAAATGTTCTCGCCGTTGGCTTTTACTTTGGGCTATGCTTTAGTAGGTTCATTGATATTGAGCCTTACTTATGTTCCAGCGATGTGCAAGGTGCTGCTAACTAAAAACATTGTTGAAAAGGAAAACAAGATTTCCCGATTCTTTAGAGAGAATCTTTATAAAATGTTCCAGTGGAGTGAAAAGCATCGCAGGGCTACCGTATATGGTTTTATAATCCTGCTCGCCATTTGCTTTGGACGATTTATGTTCTATGGTTCAGAGTTTATTCCTAAACTTAATGAAGGAGCCATCTATATTCGTGCTACGTTACCGAACAGCATCAATCTTGATGAATCCGTACGTCTAACCAAAGAAATGAAAACGAAGCTCCAGAAATTTGACGAGGTAAAATTCATCCTTTCCCAAACCGGAAGGCCAAATGACGGAACCGACCCAACCGGCTTTTTCAACATTGAATTTCACATGGAACTGAAACACCAGAACGAATGGAAAAGGAAAATTTCAAAAGAAGACCTGATTGCTGAAATCAAAGAAAAGCTTGAAGAATATCCGGGCATCAATTTCGGGTTCAGTCAGCCAATCCAGGATAATGTTGAAGAATATGTAGCCGGAGTAAAAAGTCCGCTGGTTATCAAAATATTTGGTGATGATTTGTTCAAACTGGAAGAATATGCCAATAAGGTAGCCAAATCAATTGCTCCTGTAAAAGGTATTGAAGATGTGAATGTGTATAAAAATATTGGGCTGCCGGAATTGCGAATCCAGTTGCATGATTCAAAAATGGCGCGCTATGGCGTAAAAACTTCTGATGCACAGGCAGTAATTGCGATGACAATTGGCGGTCAGGCGGCGACTACATTCTATGAAAACGAACGTATGTTTGATGTTAGAATCCGTTTTGAAAAAGAATACAGAGACTCTAAAGAAAAAATAGAAAATATCCTGATTCCTGCCATGGACGGTAAAAAAGTGCCGCTGCGTGAAATTGCAACGGTCAGCTATCAAACCGGGCCAACCTTTATTTATAGAGAAGGTAACAGCCGTTACATTGCCATTGGTTTCAGTATTGAAGGACGTGATTTGGGCAGTACTATCGCAGAAGCCCAGAAAAAAGTAGCTGCCGAAGTCAAGCTTCCGAAAGAAAACACCATGAAATGGGCCGGTGAATTCGAAAGTAAGGAACGTGCTTCCAAACAATTAGCAATTATTGTTCCGGTGGTATTATTATTTATACTGTTCCTGCTGTATTTCAATTTTGGAAACATGAAAGACACATTAATTGCAACCAGTACGAT
The DNA here is from genome assembly GCF_001899155.1 of Flavobacterium sp. 38-13. Taxonomy (NCBI): domain Bacteria; kingdom Pseudomonadati; phylum Bacteroidota; class Flavobacteriia; order Flavobacteriales; family Flavobacteriaceae; genus Flavobacterium; species Flavobacterium sp. 38-13. The sequence continues at coordinate 7,291 of NZ_MKVG01000002.1, read as the reverse complement.
TCCGTATGCCTTTGCGGGAGGTTTCCTTTCGTTATGGATGACAGGAACCATCTTCGGGATTTCAGCAGGTATTGGTTTTATTATCCTTTTTGGAGTTAACACTATTAACGGAATCATTTTGATTGCCGTCATGAAAGATAATCTTCGGGCTAAAATGCCTTTAAAGCAAGCCATTTCCGAAGGTGTTTACAGCAGAATTCGTCCCATTGTGATGATTGCGCTGATGGGTTCCATGGGTCTATTACCTGCGGCGCTTTCATCAGGGATGGGTTCTGAAATCCAAAAACCTTTAGCCATTATGATTGTAGGCGGCCTGCTTTTCTGTATGATTTTTTCATTGACTGTCCTGCCGCAGGTATTTTATATCGCCTATAGAAAAAAACATGAGTAGTTGCATGTTGGTTTGTTTTATTTTTGGTTAATAGGGTTCAAAGCTCCAATTATTGGGGCTTTGTTCTTTTTTGGCGGTAAAAAACAAAAGGAATCCGTTTAATAATTAAAGACTATCTTTGCCGCATATTTGCAATTAATGCAACTATTAAATTTGATTTTATGTTATTTGAAGATTTATCTCTTTCTAAAAGTATACAAACAGCCGTTCACGAACTTGGCTACATTGAAGCCACTCCTATCCAGGAAAAATCCATCCCGATTATACTGGCCGGAAATGATTTGGTAGGCTGTGCACAAACCGGTACCGGAAAAACCGGTGCTTTTGCTATTCCTATTGTTCATCATTTGCACCGTATTGTAGGTTCTGCTAAGAAAACAAAACAAATCAGGGCGCTTGTTGTTACGCCTACCCGCGAATTGGCCGTACAAATAGGACAAAGTTTTGATGCCTATGCAAAATATACCAATCTGGTACAGCTAACTATTTTTGGTGGTGTTTCGCAAGTGCCACAAGTAGAACTCCTAAAAAAGGGCGTTGACATCCTAATCGTTACACCGGGAAGATTGCTAGACCTTCACAAACAAGGTTTTATCAATCTTGACCACCTTCATACCCTGGTTCTGGACGAAGCCGACCAGATGCTTGACATGGGGTTTATCCATGATGTGAAAAAGATAGTAAAGCTTACGCCAAAAAACAGGCAGACGCTTTTATTTTCGGCTACTATGCCAATGGCTATCCGCGAATTGGCTGAAACTTTCCTGAACCAACCGGAATATGTTTCCGTTTCTCCTCCGTCAACAACGGCTGAAACTGTAGAGCAGCGTATTTATTTTGTTCATAAAAGTGACAAGCGAAAATTATTATACCATTTAATCCGAAATGAAAAAATTTCTGATGTGCTTGTTTTTGCCAGAACCAAACACGGTGCTGACAACGT
>NZ_MKVG01000002.1:0-5877 GCF_001899155.1 Flavobacterium sp. 38-13 | reverse complement strand
ATTGGACAGTTTTAAGAGTAAGGAAGTTGGTGTGCTCGTTGCTACCGATATTGCGGCAAGAGGAATCGATATTGACAAGCTGCCTTACATCATCAACTTTGACCTTCCTAACGTTCCGGAAACCTATGTGCATAGAATTGGAAGAACCGGACGTGCCGGAAATGGTGGTATTGCCATATCATTCTGTTCCAAAGACGAAGAAGTCTACTGGAAAGATATTCAGCGACTCATCAAAGTCAATGTCAAAACAATTGGCGACCATCCCTATCCGTGGAAAGACGAAGAAGAACCTAATCCGGATGCAAAACCTGATTTCCGTCATAAAAATAAATCTAAAGGAAATAATTCGAGAAAATCGGATGCCTCAAAAAAGAATAAGAAACGCTGGTATTAACCAGCGTTTTTTGTCTTAAATTTGTATTTCTGATATAATCTCCTCTACCATGAAATCTGTTTTTCTTTTTCTTCTGCTTGCAAGTCAGGTAACATTTTCTCAAGACCTTAAAATCATGAGCTACAACATCCGTCTCGATACACAAAGTGATGGCGATAACCAATGGTCAAAACGAAAAGAATTCCTGACAGACCAGGTGAAATTCTATATGCCGGATTTTATGGGCGTACAGGAAGCATTACCGCAACAGATGAGCTATATTGACAGTACGCTAACCGGTTATGGTTTTATTGGAAAAGGCAGAGACGATGGAAAATCAAAAGGAGAACATAGTGCTATTTTCTATAACTCTGATAAGTTCAAACTTTTGGAAGAAAACACTTTCTGGCTGTCTGAGACTCCTGAAAAACCATCAAAAGGTTGGGATGCGGCCTATAACAGAGTATGCACTTACGGTTTGTTCCAAAACAAGAAAAACAAAAAGAAAGTATGGGTGTTCAATACGCATTTTGACCATGTTGGTGATATTGCCAGAGCCGAAAGTTCTAAACTTATTTTAGAAAAAATCAGAAAAATTAACAGAGACAATCTTCCTGTTGTCCTTACCGGCGATTTCAACCTTGAAGCTGATACGCGACCATTGCAATTGATTAAGGAACAAATGGACGATGCCCAAAAAGTATGCAGAGGCATTGTATTTGGTCCCGAAGGTACTTTTAATGCTTTTGAATTTAATAAGCCGGTGACTACAAGAATTGACTATATTTTTATCAACAGGAATACGATGGAAGTTGTTAAGTTTGCCACATTGAGCGATTCAAAAGATTGCCGTTATCCATCTGACCACCTTCCGATTTATGCCGAAATCAATTTCAGATAAGCTAATGTACATGTTTAGCAATCTGGCTGTTAATAATCTGAAATAAACGCAGAGGTTCAAATGGTTTTATGAGGATGTCGTCCATTCCGGACAATTTGGCTTCGTCTGTAATTTCATCCTTATCAAATGCAGTAAGCGCAATTACAGGAATGTCAATACCTTTGTCGCGAATCATTCGTGTAGTTTCAAATCCGTTAATGACCGGCATATTAATATCCATCAGGATAGCATCAAAATTTTCCTTGTCAAGAATTTCAAGAGCGGCATAACCGTCATCAACAACAACGCATTTGTAATTGTTTTTCTCAATGATTTTTTTGGTTACCATCTGGTTGATTTTGTTGTCTTCTACCACCAGAATTTTATAGGAAGAACTATTGGTTGTATCAACATCTATGTTTTCAATATAAGATTTTGTGGCATTGGCATCATATTCAAAAGGAATGATAAATGTTACTGTTGTGCCCTCTCCTTCCTTACTTTCCAGTTGAATAGTACTTCCTAAAAGCTCCAAAAGACGTTTTACAATAGACAAGCCAAGCCCTGTTCCCTGATAATCTCCTTCCTTCCGGTCTATCTGTACAAATTTTTCAAAAATCTTGTTCTGGTTTTCTATCGCAATCCCACAGCCATTATCCACAATCTCAAATTTGACGTGATGTATATTGCCTACTTTTTTCACCAATGCTGCGGTTAATCGTATAGTTCCGTTTTGTGTAAATTTTAAGGCATTGCTGGTAAGATTTACCAAAATCTGTGACAAACGCAGTTTATCGCCTATCAGATATTCCGGTATTTCTATACCTACATCAATGAGTACCTTATTTTTGTTTTTGATGGCAATGAACTGTAAGGCTTCCTTGACCTTTTCAATTTCATCCATAATATTGAGCGGCAATTCCTCCAAAACAATTTTCTTATCTTCTATTTTATGAATCTGAAGCAGGTCATTGACAAGCGAAAGAAGATAGCGCGCCGAAAACTTTAAGGAATTGATATGTGGGCTATTTTCCAATTCTTTATGTTCATCCAGAATTAAATTGGTAACTCCTATGACGCCATACAAAGGAGTCCTCAATTCGTGGGTTACCGTAGAAATAAACTGGCTTTTTAATTTGGAAGATTCTTCGGCCTTGTCTTTTGCAATTTTTAATTCGGCATTACTTTCCAAAAGCTGCTGGTTGACTTTTTTTCTGTAGATACTGTTTTTATAGAAAGTATAAAGCAACAGAAGTAAAATGATAAGGATGGCCAGGAATAGTATAACGATGATTTTGGAATTTTTCAGATTTTCCTGCTGTGCATATTTTTCGAGTTCAATTTTATCAATTTTTCTTCTCGATTCATCCAATTCAATCTGAACACCTGCTATCTGGGCACTTTTCATTTTTTCATGATTGTGCAAATCATCTTTCAGCTTTTCATAGTTGACTTTATTCAGATATGCATTTTTATAATCTTTTATTTCATAAAGGTGTTTTGAATATTCGGCATAAGCATCTGCCAGAGCATTTTGTTGTTTGTATCTGATTCCGTAATCAATTGCAGTCCTGAAATAAAAACCGGCCCGCCTGGCATCTCCCTTATTGCTGTAATACATTCCTAAGAGATTGTTTACAATCACTCTCGATTCGATATCGCCATATTTATCAAGATGTTTTTCAACATCTTTAACATAGGGATAACCCTGTTCAAAATCTTTTTTATTGAAATAAGCCCAGGCCAGGTTCATTTCCGTAAAGATAATCTCTGTGGTATCTTTTCCTTTATTGGCGTATTGTAATGATTTTTTATAATGGTAGATTCCTTTATCGTAATCTTTAATTACAAAATTGTAGATGTTGCCAATATTGTTATGAATCCAATCTTTTATGGTGTCATTTTTGGTCTTCAGTGAATATTGGAGTGCCTTATTATAATAAGCAAGAGCCATTTTTGTATTCAAAAGTTCTTCATGGCAACCGGCAATAGTATTGTAGGACATCGCAACATAGTCATATTGCTTGTTTTTGTAAGCCAGATTGAGAGCCTGTTTTGAAACCTGCAGCGATTCCATATATTTCAGGTCTATGAGTAGGCCATCTGCTTTGCATATGAGATCATAAATCTTAACCCTTACTTTGTTTAATGAGTCTTTCTCCTGTGAAAAGGACTGATTGTAAAAAAATAATGAGATAAGAACAAATGAAATTATTCTATTTCGGGGCATAGATAATTTTTATCCAAATATACTTATATAATGAAAAAATCCCGGTATGAACCGAGATTTTGTTACTTTTTAATTTCGTATTAATTTTTTGTACTTGATACGTTTTGGTGTCAGGTCGCCACCCAGGCGTTTTTTCTTATTTTCTTCATAATCAGAGAAGCTTCCTTCAAAGAAATAAACTTCAGAATTTCCTTCGAAAGCAAGAATGTGTGTACAGATTCTGTCCAGGAACCAACGGTCGTGGGAAATAACCACGGCACAGCCTGCAAAATTTTCAAGACCTTCTTCCAAAGCACGAAGCGTATTAATATCCAAATCGTTGGTAGGCTCATCCAGAAGCAATACGTTTCCTTCTTCTTTTAGGGTCATTGCAAGGTGCAATCTGTTTCTTTCTCCACCGGAAAGCGTACTTACTTTTTTATTCTGGTCGCTTCCTCCAAAGTTAAATCGGCTCAGGTAGGCTCTTGAGTTTACCTGCTTTCCTCCCATCATGATTAATTCCTGTCCGTCGCAGAAGTTTTCCCAGATGGACTTATTAGGGTCAATATTAGAGTGGCTTTGGTCTACGTAAGCAATCTTAACCGTTTCTCCAATAGTAAACTCTCCTTTATCCGGAGTTTCCTCGCCCATAATCATTCTGAAAATAGTGGTCTTACCGGCACCGTTTGGCCCAATAATACCCACAATTCCGGCTTGTGGCAAAGTAAAATTCAAATCTTCGTATAAAAGCTTGTCGCCATAGCCTTTTGCTACGCCTTTAGCCTCGATAACGTTTGTTCCCAAACGAGGTCCGTTCGGGATATAGATTTCCAGATTTTCATCCAGTTGCTTTTGGTCTTCGTTTAAAAGCTTGTCGTAGTTTTGCAAACGCGCTTTTTGTTTGGTCTGGCGGCCTTTGGCTCCCTGGCGTACCCATTCCAACTCTCGCTCCAATGTTTTTCTTCTTTTGGAAGCCACTTTCTCTTCCTGTGCCATTCTGTTTGATTTCTGGTCAAGCCATGAAGAATAGTTTCCTTTCCACGGAATACCTTCACCTCTATCCAATTCCAAAATCCAACCGGCAACATTATCTAAGAAATAACGGTCGTGGGTTACAGCAATTACGGTTCCGGAATATTGTGCGAGGTGCTGCTCTAACCACAATACAGATTCAGCATCTAAGTGGTTGGTAGGCTCATCGAGCAAAAGTACGTCCGGTTGTTGTAATAAAAGTCGGCATAATGCCACACGTCTTCTTTCTCCTCCGGAAAGCACTTTAATTGGTGTATCCGGTTCCGGAGTACGCAATGCGTCCATAGCAATTTCCAGCTTGGTATCGATTTCCCAGGCACCCAAAGCGTCAATCTTATCCTGAAGTTCAGCCTGACGGTCCATCAGTTTCTGCATTTTGTCTGCATCTTCATAAACTTCCGGTAATCCAAACTGGTCGTTGATTTTGTTGAACTCGTCTAAAACAGCCATGGTTTCAGCCACACCTTCTCTTACAATTTCAATTACGGTTTTGTTTTCATCCAGTTGCGGCTCCTGCTCTAAATAACCAACGGTATAACCCGGTGCAAAAACCACATCACCCTGATAGTTTTTATCTACTCCGGCGATGATTCTTAATAAGGAAGATTTTCCCGAACCGTTAAGTCCGAGAATACCGATTTTAGCTCCGTAAAAGAAACTAAGATATATATTTTTTAATACCTGTTTGTCGCTGCTTTGGTAAGTCTTGCTTACTTTCTGCATCGAAAAAATTACCTTCTTATCGTCTGACATATAAAATTTAAATTATATTAAATATTTGATTTCCAATGTTTTAATTTCGGATTTTTGTTTACTCAAATGTTCCCGCATTAGGTTTCATTTGACATTAAACCTTATATCAGCCAAAACTTAAAACTATGGCAACAAAGATAGTCTTAAATAAAAAAAAAGCAAGCGATGGTTTTGGGTTTAATTAGCATTCAATCCTTGAGAGCAGGGACTTTATTTGTTGGAATTTTGCAATATCTCCAATACAAATTCTAATATTTTGGGCAGAAGCCATTGAAACTTCTGCCTATTTTAATCCTATGTTTTATTCTAATATGATTTTTTTCACAAACATTTCATCTTCAATCTGAATATTCATCAGGTAAATACCTTGCGGATAACCCGATAAGTCAATCGTCGTTCCAATTTGATTTGATACGGTTCTACCTGCCAAATCATTGATTACTACGTTTATATTTTCAGTTTCCGCTTTGATCAAAAATTTTCCATTAGAAGGATTTGGGTACACTACTATTTCCTTTTTATTAGCAACAAAAGGGTCTGTTCCCAATGTTGAGCCAGTAAGATACACTTTCCAATAAGGGGTTGAAGGCAGGCCAAATGCGGTATCAACGCCATAATTCCCTATCGTCA
>NZ_MKVG01000001.1:14744-14986 GCF_001899155.1 Flavobacterium sp. 38-13 | reverse complement strand
TTACGGAACCGTTGGCATCGGTTACCGTAACGGTATAGGTTCCTGCTGCCAGTCCTGCTGCGGTTGGCGCCGTTCCTCCGTTTGGTAACCAAGAATAGGAGTATGGTGCCGTTCCTCCGGATATGCTGACTGTAGCAGAACCGTCAGAACTTCCGTAACATGTTACGTTTGTCTGGGAGGAATCTGTTATGGCCAGTGTTTCTATGATGGTGAAATCGGCTCCTGTAAAGGCAATATCATAA
>NZ_MKVG01000001.1:0-14563 GCF_001899155.1 Flavobacterium sp. 38-13 | reverse complement strand
TTAAGGTTGCCTTCGTGATGTTAAAATCGGCACCGGTGTAGGCGATGTCGTAATTCCCGCTTACGGCCAGTGTTCCCTGGTTGATGGCATAGGTACCGATGTTTTCACCTGCCGTTCTGGTCAAGGCTCCCGTGATAACCGTATGGTCGTCACCGTTTGCAAATCCCGTTACTGTATAGGTCAATGCCGGATCGGCTGAACCGTAGGCTTTCGACTTGGCATCTGCAACGATATTCAGTGTTGCCTTGGTGATGTTGAAATCCGCTCCGGTGTAGGCAATATCGTAGTTCGCCGTAGTTGCCAACGTACCCTGTTCAATGGCATAGGTACCGATGTTTTCACCTGCAATTCTTGTTAAAGCGCCTGTGATAACAGACTGATCGTCTCCGTTTTCAAATCCGGTTACGGTATAGGTCAATACAGGGTCAGCCGTTCCATAGGTTTTTGATTTCGCATCTGCAACGATATTTAAGGTTGCCTTTGTGATGTTGAAATCAGCACCGATGTAGGCGATGTCATAGTTTCCGCTTACTGCCAGTGTTCCCTGGTTGATGGCATAGGTACCGATGTTTTCACCGGCTACTCTTGTTAAGGCACCTGTGATAACAGACTGATCGTCTCCGTTTTCAAATCCGGTTACGGTATAGGTCAATACAGGGTCAGCCGTTCCGTAGGTTTTCGACTTGGCATCAGCAACGATGTTCAGGGTTGCCTTCGTGATGTTGAAATCAGCACCGGTGTAGGCGATGTCATAGTTTCCGCTTACTGCCAGTGTTCCCTGGTTGATGGCATAGGTTCCGATGTCTTCACCTGCCGTTCTGGTTAAGGCTCCCGTGATGACCGTATGGTCGTCACCGTTTGCAAATCCCGTTACGGTATAGGTCAGTGCCGGGTCAGCCGTTCCGTAGGCTTTTGATTTCGCATCAGCAACGATATTCAGTGTTGCCTTGGTGATATTGAAATCGGCACCTGTGTAGGCGATGTCGTAGTTTCCGTTTACTGCCAGTGTTCCCTGGTTGATGGCATAGGTTCCTATGTCTTCACCGGCTGCTCTAGTGAGTGTTCCGCTGATGATGCTTTGGTCGTCACCGTTTGCCAATCCGGTTACGGTATAGGTCAGTACCGGGTCATTTGTTCCATACACTTTTGATAGATCATCTGCAACTATATTTAAAGTTGCTTTGGTGATATTAAAATCCGCTCCTGTATAAGTGATGGTATAATTTTCGGCATTTAATGTTCCCTGCCCAATAGAGTAGGTTCCCACATCTTCTCCGGCTGTTCTGATAAGCAATCCTGTTAATGCGGTTGCTGTATCGCCGTTTACCAACCCGTTAGCCACGTATGTCAATATTGGGTCTCCGGTTCCGTATATTTTGCTAATTGTGTCGGCGGTTACTATTAGGGTAGCCTTGTTGATGGTCAATCCAAAGACAACATCCGGTGCCGGATTGTAGGTTTCATTACCTGCCTGTTTTGCGGTGATATTGACTTGTCCCGCTTTATGGATTTTGATTTTCCATTTATTTCCGTCTGCTGTGTCTTGAAAAGCTTCGGCTATGCTGTTGTCTGCAGATGTGTAGCTCACTTCGAGACCTGAACTTGCAGTAGCTGTTGGCACAAAAGGCACATCACCATAGGCTTTAACCATGTCATTAGCCGTAATGGTTTGGTCTAACCCGCAGCTTTGTCCACTTGCGCTGTCGCCTGTAATAGTCCAGCCCTTGTCAGTGGTCAATGTTGTTCTTGCCGATAGAGTATTGGTGCCGTATTGTATTCCTTGTGCCCCCAGATTACGTCCTGTTGGTGTGTTTGGATTATTTGCCCAGCCTTGCAATGTGAACGAATAGTTCTGACAATCCATTCCTGAATTGTTGAGCATATAAGCCATATCAATATTTGGATTGAGTTGCCAGTTACCTAAGTTTTGGTTAAATGATGTAGCATCCCTAAACATATCAGACATTTCAGTTGCATTTTGTGTATTCCAATTATCTATGTTTTGGTTAAATGTTGTGGCATCCATAAACATACCACTCATGCCGGTTACGTTTATTGTATTCCAGTTGCTAATATCCTGATTAAACACGCCAGCTTGCCAAAACATGTAGTTCATATATATTACATTTTCAGTATTCCAGTTACTAATATCCTGGTTAAAGACTTCCGCACCGGCAAACATACTATACATATCGGTTACATTTTGTGTATTCCAGTTACCAATATTCTGGTTAAAGGCTTTAGCATTTTTAAACATAAAGCTCATATTTGTTACCTTTTCTGTATTCCAACTGCCAATATCCTGGTTAAAGGCTTCAGCATTGTAAAACATACCACTCATATCCGTTACTTTTTCCGTATTCCAGTTGCTTATGTTTTGGTTAAATATTTTTGCATCGCCAAACATATATCCCATATCCGTTACATTTTCAGTATTCCAATTGCCAATATTCTGGTTAAAGGCTTCGGCATCGTAAAACATACCCCTCATATTCGTTACTTTTTCCGTATTCCAGCTGTTGATAGAAGGAGTGCCGATAAGTGATGTACAATAAGAAAACATCCAACTCATATCTCTTACCATGCTTAAGTCAGGGATGTCAGTAGCTGTGACATTCATATTTATGCACCTATTAAATGCTTGTCTTATTTCATTCCATTCAGCAATACCCCATTGAGAAACATCGATTATACGTTCGTAGTTGTAAAAGTGGACTGAAAAACCTTTGAGATAGCTAGGCTTCAGGTTTAGAGTAATGATTTCGTTTGCCGGCACACTGATTCTCACTTCACCCCCTTCAGTAATTGTTCCTCTGCCTGTACTGCCTCCTGATGCACTCCAAAAATAATCCACAGATTTGCCAGGCGTAATGGTACTATTAAACATGATATCATTGCCGGGGTCCCAATGATCATTATACTTACTCATATCCCATACTGTGACAAAGTCTCCCATTGCTGTTGTAATGGTAAAGTCTGCTGCAGTATAAGTAATAATATAGTTTTCAGTGTCTAATGTTCCCTGTGTAATAGCATATGTTCCTACCGCTTCACCTGCTATTCTGGTCAATGCCCCTGTAACAACCGTTTGGTCATCGCCATTAACTAATCCAGTTAGGGTATAGGTCAATGCCGGATCCGTTGTGCCATATTCTTTGGATAGGGCATCAGCTGTTATTGTTAAGGGCGCCTTATGTATGGTCAATCTAAAGATGACATCTGTTGCTGCATTATAAGTTTCATTACCGACTTGTTGTGCCCTGATGGAGGTTGTTCCTGCTTTTTTAATTTTCAGCTTCCATTTATTACCGTCTGCAATGTCCTGAAAGGCTTCGGCTATGGTGTTGTCCGTAGATACATAGCTTACTTCAAGACCTGAACTTGCCGTTGCCGTTGGTACAAAAGGCGCATCGCCGTAGATTTTGACCATATCAGTAGCGGTAATGGTTTGATCAAGCCCGCAGTTTTGTCCGCTTGGCCCGCCGTCTCTAATCGTCCAGCCCTTGGTGTTGATTAAAAAATTTCTTGCCGTTTCAGCATTGGTGCCGTATTTTTTGTATGAAGCTCCGAAATTGCGTCCGGAAGGAATGTTGGGATTGTTTGACCATCCATTCAGCGTAAGCGAGTAGTTCTGGCAATCCATTCCTGAAAGGTCCAGCATATTGGTCATATCTGCATTTGGATTCAGCTGCCAGTTACCGATATTCTGATTAAAGGCAGTAGCATTTACAAACATGTATCCCAAACGAAGTACTGAAGAAATATCCCAATGGCTTAGGTCCTGATTAAAGGAGCTTGCATAATTGAACATACCATGCATATCGGTAACTGCAGTAATATTCCAGCTATCTATGGGTTTATTAAATGCAGTTGCCGAATCAAACATACCACTCATATTGGTTACTGCTGAGGTATTCCAGTTTCCAATATTCTGGTTAAAATTTTTGGCACCGGCAAACATTACCCTCATATTTGTTACTGCTGAGGTATTCCAGTTGCCAATAGGTTGGTTAAATGCTTTGGCATTGGCAAACATACCGTTCATATCCGTTACTGCAGCGGTATCCCAACTACTGATGTTTTGGTTAAAGGCAGTAGCTCCTCCAAACATGGAGCTCATATTGGTTACATTTGATGTATTCCAGTTGCTGATATCCGCATTGAAGACCGGTGAAAAGGCAAACATTCCCTGCATGTTGGTTACATTTTGCGTGTTCCAGTTGCTTATGTTTAGGTTGGATGCCCTCGATTCCTGAAACATTCCTTCCATATTGGTTACATTTGACGTATTCCAATTGCTTAAATCCTGATTGAATGCTCTGGCACCACTAAACATATAACCCATATTGGTCACGTTTGCCGTATTCCAGCTGCTAATGTCTTGATTAAAAACAATGTTAGCTGTAAACAAACTTTCCATATTGTTGACTGTTGTCGTATTCCAGCTACCGATGTTAGCCGGACCTGTCATCGATTGGCAGTTGTTAAACATCTTTCGCATAGAACGTACTGCACTCAAATTGGGGATATCAGTTGCAGTAACGTTGAGATTGACACAATCACTAAAGGCATTTTCCATAGTGCTCCAGGCTACATCTCCCCATTGGGTAATGTCGATAAGACGTCGTATGTTGTTGTTGCTGTTTGCCATGATATTAATGGCTTTTATTTCGGAAGCGATGCTTAAGGTGATGATTTCACCGGCAGGCAGTCCTGTTATCTGGGCGGAAGTATTTGTTGTCAGTGTACCACTGCCACTGCTGCCTCCTGATGATGTCCAGGTATAACTGACCGGTGCATTTTGGTAGGTGGTGATTCCAAAACGCAGGCTGGTTGGAGTGCTTTGGTTTCCATCAGGTATGCCCATATCCCAAACGGTAACAAACGGTCTTCCGCAGATAGTACCGCTTGGGCTGTCGCCTGTGATGGTCCAGCCTTTGGAAGTGGTCAGTGATGTACGTGCTGCTAAGGCACTGGTGCCGTATTGTCTGTATAAAGCTCCAAGGTTACGCCCTGAGGGTGTATTGGAATTGGCTGCCCAGCCTCTGAGCGTTGCAGAGTAACTGGCACAATCCAGATACGACTGTCTCAACATATCAGTCATTTTTACAACAGGATTCAGTTGCCAGTCGCCTATGTCCTGATTAAAAGCATAGGCATATTGAAACATGGAACTCATGTCAGTTACATTTGCTGTATTCCAGTTGCTTATGTTCTGATTAAAAGCACCGTTCCTCTCAAACATATATGACATATCGGTTACATTTGCCGTATTCCAGTTGCCTATGTCCTGATTAAATATCGGATTCTGTTGAAACATATAACTCATGTTAGTTACATTTGCCGTGTTCCAGTTACTGATGTCCTGATTAAATATCGGATTCTGTTGAAACATATAACTCATGTTAGTTACATTTGCCGTATTCCAGTTACTGATGTCCTGATTAAATGCTCGGGCATAGGCAAACATAGCTCCCATGTTGGTCACGTTTGCGGTATTCCAGTTGCTGATGTCCTGATTAAATGCCTGGGTATTCTGAAACATAGCGCCCATGTTGGTTACGTTAGCCGTGTTCCAACTGCCAATATCTTGATTGAAAACCATAGTGTATGAAAACATGTTTGACATGTTGGTTACGTTAGCCGTGTTCCAGCTACCGATGTCCTGGTTAAATGCCTGAGCAAACTGAAACATTGCTTCCATATCGGTCACATTAGACGTATTCCAGTTGCCAATATTCTGATTGAAGGCTGAGGCCCCTCTGAACATATAAGCCATAGTGGTTACATTTCGTGTGTCCCAATTGCTGATGTCCTGATTGAAACGGGTTGCCCTGCTAAAAACCTGAATCATATTGGTTACATTTGACGTGTCCCAGCTTCCTATGTTGGCAGGGCCAGTGAGGGAAGTACACTCCGCAAACATGGTTCTCATAGTGGTTACCCTGCTCAGGTCCGGTATGTCTGTAGCCGTAACATTGAGGTTAGAACACTGTAAGAAGGCATTTTGCATACTGCGCCATTCGGCGGTTCCCCATTGGGCAACATCGATAATACGGGGCTCATTAAAAATGACAACTGATGCCAGATTCTCAGGTTTTATATGGAGTGTAATTGTTGGCTTGTTGGGAGGTATGAAAATTTGGAAGCCTGATGGGGTGGAGTTGGTAACGGTGCCACTACCGCTGCTGCCATCGGGAGCTGTCCAGAAGTATCTGACCACATTGTTTGGCGATGGCAAGGTAGTAATGTTGACGGATGATATTATTGTATGAGTACTTATTTTGGTCATGTCCCATACGGTAATAAAATCTCCGGTAGCATTGGTGATGGTAAAATCGGCTCCGGTATAGCTGATGATATAGTTCGCCGCGGTTAAGCCTCCCTGTGTAATGGGATAGGTGCCTATTGTTTCACCAAAGGCTCTTCGTAAAGTACCGGAAATTACGGCCTGGGTATCGCCATTTACCAATCCGTTGGCGGTAAAAGTTAAGACAGGGTCTGCCGCACCAAATTCTTTTGATTTGGCATCGGCTGTGATGGTTAAGGGTGCCTTTAGTATTGTCAGGTAAAAGAAAACGTCGGGAGCTTGAACAAAAATTTCGTTTCCGGCCTGTTTTGCCGTGACTCTTACCTGTCCTGCTTTTTTTATTTTTAGCTTCCATTTGTTACCGTCTGCTCTGTCCTGAAAGGGTTCTGCTATACTATTATCCGCTGAAACATAGCTTACTTCCAGACCGGAACTTGCTGTTGCGGTTGGTACAAAAGGTAAGTCACCGTAGGTTTTGACCATTTCGGTTGCTGTAATGGTTTGTGAACGTCCGCAATTTTGTCCGCTCGGGCTATCTCCTATAATAACCCAGCCTTTGTTGTTGGTCAACAAAGTTCTGTATGCTGTAATATTGTTTCCGTATTGTATGCCCAACGCCCCGAGTCTACGTCCGGGAGGGGTGTTTGGGTTGTTGGCCCAGCCATACAGTGTTGCCGAGTAGTTTGTACAGTCCAATCCGGATTCATCCAACATATTGCCCATATTTGCATAAGCATTAAGCTGCCAGCTACCAATGTTTTGGTTGAATTTAGTAGCCCTGAAAAACATCTCTCTCATATCTGTTACGGAAGTTGTATTCCAGTTGCTTATGTTTTGGTTGAAAGCTTTGGCATTCTGGAACATATACCCCATATTGATTACATTTGCGGTATTCCAGCTACTTATGTTTTGATTGAAAACATAGGTATAACCAAACATAAAGTCCATATTCTTTACTGAAATGGTATTCCAACGGCTGATGTCCTGATTGAAAGTTTCTGCCTGATAAAACATAGCACGCATATTGGTGACTTTTTCTGTATTCCAGTTTCCAATATTCTGATTAAAAGCTTTTGCGTCATAAAAAAGACCTTCCATAGTGGTTACCTTTTCTGTATTCCAACTGCCTATATTGCCGTTAAAAGCAAAAGCCTGCCTAAAAACAGTGGACATGTCGGTTATATTTTCTGTATTCCAGCTTTCTATGTTGGGAATGGTGTCAAGTTCCGAACATCCATAAAACATTCCCTTCATGCTGCTTACTCCCGTAAGATCTGGAATATCCGTAGCAGTTACTTTTAGGTAGGTACAGCCTAAGAAAGCATTTTCCATAGTTTTCCATGCTACGCTGCCCCATTGGGAAATGTCCACAAGTCGTCTAGGTTCTATTTGGTTAAAAGCGGTGAAGTCGGGTGCTATGGTTAATGTAATTAATTGATTTGCAGGTAGACCTGTAATCAAAGCTTGAGTACTGTTTGCAGGTATGGTACCATTGCCGCTATTGCCACCAGAGGCCGTCCAGCTATAATTGACCGGTGTGTTTGGCAAGGTTGTAATGCCAAAACGCAAAGCCGAAGAACTGCCTAACGGTCCGTGAGGTTTGCTCATATCCCAGACAGTGATAAAGTTTTCCGGGGCGACAGTATTGGCTTCCGGTATTGAAACTGTTTCTGTAACGCCAGTAGCTGCGTTGGTGTTTTGAAGGTAATTTTTACCTACAGGGTTTTTATAGCTACTACTATTATTGGTTGTATTGTGTGCGTCTTTTTTATAGAATACACTACTATCATCCGGCATATTGTCAATAAGGCTGTACAATACAGATTTTTTAGCCAATACGGTTGCCACATCATTGTTTGATGATAAATGTTTTTTTGCAAAGCTATGGGTATAGCCAAAAAGCAAAAAGGCCAATAAATAAGTAGAATGTAATTTTCTCATCTTTAAATCAATTTAATTTGTTCTCAATCCCGATTCTTTAAAGGAATCATTAATTAGAAGCTATTCCAGACAGCGATTGCTGCAGAATTGCTACAAAAATGACTTATAGACAGATGCGGAATTGTTTCCGAAAACTGTATAATCAGTCGAATACTATTAAAGATGAGTAAATAAAAAATACGCTACCGCGGAAACGCAGGACTGGGTTTCCGGTTTAGGGTTACACGCTTAAAATTTTAGATAAGGCAAGACTATTGAATTTCGAAACCTATTTCAATTGGATGTAGGAAGAAATCATATGTATGCTTTTGAACGGATGTAATCCGACCAAACAGTTTGCTTGCAAGAATGGGAGTAATTCTTATCTATAACTGATAAAAGGTAATAAGGTGCCGTTTATTTGTTTCCAATTTTTGGGTTCCGGACATCCCTGTTGTGAGGAAGACTCTGGTAAAATCTAAATCATTTTGGCCTGTAAGTGTTTTCATATGTGCTTATTTTCAGGGTGTAAATATATAGAGAATTTAATTACATGACCTAGCGGTTTAATCTTTTTAACAGTAAGTTAACCGGTATTTTCAAAATAATTAACTTTAAAAGTAAGTATTTTAAGGTATAAACGTTAATGTTTATAATATAATAAAACATGATGCTTTTCAATTTTATGTTATTGCAATTGTTCATAATTTTGTTGTTTTATATCCAAAACTATTTCTTTTGAAAGAAGTTAAACGTTGCTAAATCACATAAAAGAATACCTGTCAAAACGAGATTTTTGAATCTGCAAATTGATATGGATTGTATTTTGATTTTTATTCCTGTTTATCCTTTTACGTATATTTGGCATAAAAGCAAAATAAGCCTTTACCATTTTTATGAAAAAAGCAATTATTATTGGTGCCACATCCGGAATTGGAAAAGAACTGGCAAAAATTCTTTCAAACAACGGATATAAGGTAGGCCTAACGGGTAGGAGAAAGCAACTACTTGAAGCTATCCAGACTGGAAATCCACAAGCTTTTGAAATCTTACAGTTAGACATTACAGAAATCGACACGCTTTCAAATAAACTCGATGAATTGGTTCATAAATTAGGAGGTATGGATTTGCTGGTTATCAGTTCCGGAACAGGAGACTTTAATCCGATACTTGACTTCGATATAGAAAAAAAGACTATTGATACTAACGTTACCGGATTTACCTTTGTTGCAGACTGGACTTATCAATACTTTGAAAAACAGCAATCCGGACATTTAGTAGGTATTACATCGCTTGCGGGCATAAGGGGCAATCGTATTGCACCCTCATATAATGCCAGCAAATCCTATCAGATTAATTACCTGGAAGGATTGCGGCAAAAGGCAGGAAAAGCAAAACATGACATAACCGTAACCGATATTCGTCCGGGTTTTGTTGCTACCGATATGGCTAAGGGTGATGGGCAGTTTTGGGTAGCAACTCCCGAAAAAGCGGCAAAGCAAATCTATGCTGCAATTCGTAATAAAAAACGAACAGCCTACATAACAAAAAGATGGGGTTTGATTGCTTTTCTCTTAAAAATTTTGCCAAAACGGATGTATGAAAAAATGTAAACAGGCTTTATTAAAATATGAGTAACAGATTTTCCGATAACAATCAGGTTGGAGTAGTGGCTTCATTTTCTGAATTGATGAATACTCATTTTCTGGGTAATACTAATGCACTATGCTGGCACAGAAATTTAGACGGAGATTTTAAAGAAATTGTGACGAAGTTGCAATTAAAGGAAAATATTACCGAAGTTTCCATTGAAGATCTTTTAGCATTGCAATTATCAGAAAAGGGAAATGTTGCCAGAGAAATTATACTCAATGACCTGCAATTATTAACCGATTTCGGAGCATCGCCTTCTCTTAATTTGTTGAAACGCTATGAACGGGATGATGAGTTCGATTTTATTTCAACCGATGTTTATTCCTGGCATGTAGACCGTTCACCTGTGGGTACAGATACTTTTTTATGTACTTACTATGGAGCTGCAAGTGATATTATACCAAACGATGAGGTTCTACAAAAAATCCTGATTCCGGAAATTCGGGAAAAACTGAAAGAATTACACGACGGACCAGAATCAGAATTTGAAGATTTTTTAAAGGAGAATTATTTTGACTTGCATTATCAGGCTAAACCAATTGCTCAACCTGTTAATTTAGGATTGGGACATCTTTGGCGATTGGCGGTAGACCATCCGGAGCAAAAGGTTTTGCCATGTGTGCATAGGGCGCCTGTGGAAAGGGGTGAATATCGGTTGTTGTTGATTTGTTAGGGGTAATGAACGAATCTTCAAAAACTAGGCGTTAACTCCATCAACGAAAACGTCGACAAAATTTTGCACTTTCTGAATAATTCTCCTGCCTATATTATTCCTTTCAGTGAGTTTTGGCTTTACTTCAAGAAGTTTTAAAGTATCACTAATTTTAGGCGTTTTAGCCGTAAAAAGAAAATCATCAATAGCATCTCTGAATCTATCTTTATTCAAAGATTCTTCAGTAGCAATTTTGTCAAAAGCAGCGTTTTTTTCATTATTCCAGAATTTCTCAAATTCTTCATTTACATTATTACCGTCAGAAATATGAGGCAGATTTTCTTCTATAAATTTCTCTATCAGTTCTTTTTTGCTTCTCAGTTTAGCATCTCCCGAAAGAATATCCCTGATTTCTTTTTTCTTTAGTTCCAGTTTATCACCTTTCAGATTGGAGTCCGTAAGGTTGGCTAATAATGAAATTATATAGTCTACATTTATTTCATCACGATGAATTAATTCCAGCTCAAAATCTACATCATCCAAAATACTTGCCTTTCCTTCGCCACCATCTTTTTTTCCTTTAATTTCGGTCCATAAATCGAGATATTTACTTTTGTATCCATCAAATTCAAACTCGGTCATTTCCAATTTGTCAAAATCGAAATCTGCAAATGATTTTAAAATATTCAGAACACGCATTAGTTCACGAAAAGCCGTAATGAACTCAAACTTGTCCTGTTCGGTTTGATAGCTGTTGACACTGTCAACCTCGGGCGCAACTAATTTTAGTGTTTCTAAAGCAGAATTGAAAAGCTCGATATAATCTTCAATAGGATGGATGATGATTTCCCGAATCGCTTCTTTATTGGAAAACAACGTAACAGCATCATCGGTTGCCGATTTAAGATTTCGGAAACAAACAATATTGCCTTGCGATTTCTTTTCGCCTAAAAGTCTGTTGGTGCGGGAAAATGCCTGAATCAATCCGTGATATTTCAGGTTTTTATCTACAAATAAAGTATTCAGTTGCGGACTGTCAAATCCTGTGAGAAACATGTTGACAACAATGATTAAGTCAACTTCTTTACTGCGAACTCTTTTGGCAACGTCATTATAATAGTTGTAAAAAGTCTGAGAGTCCTTTGTAGAAAAGTTCGTCCCAAACATTTCATTATAATGACCAATATATTTTTCTAATACATTTCTGCTATGGGAATCCCCATATTGAGCCTGTGGTTCTGCAACCATCCTGAACTCGGGTTCGTCATAAATTCCATCTGCATCTTTCGATTCTTCATTGGTTCCATAACTGAAAATGGTAGCAATCTTTAACTGATGTTTACCTTCTTCTTTCTTTTTCTGAAAGAGGTCATAATATTTCTGCAAAACATCAATACTACTTACACAAAACATTGCATTAAAGGTACCGCTGTGTGTTTTTCTTCCATATTCTGCGATAAGATAATCTGCAATTTTTTCAAGACGTTTCGGGCTTTCCAAAAGCTCTTGCGTATCTATTGCCTCAACGTCAGTATCTATGTAAGTATTGCTACCTTCTTTCTCCTTGTATCTTCCGACATATTCCACAGAAAACTTCAAAACATTATCATCGCGAATAGCATCGGTAATCACATACTTGTGCAGACAATCCTCAAAAAGCCTGTTTGTGGTTGCCGGAGCTCCGTCTATTTTCCCAATCGAATTGACTTCAGAAATGGGAGTTCCGGTAAAGCCAATCATTTGGGCATTTTTAAAATATTTCTTGATATTCTGATGCGTATCTCCAAACTGGCTTCTGTGGCATTCGTCGAAAATAAAAACCACTTTTTTATCTTTCAGCTTGTCTATTTTGTTGCCATGTTTTTCTTTGGTAATGGCGGTATTGAGTTTTTGTAAAGTGGTAACAATCAGCTTTGTATTATCCGAAAGCTGTTTAACCAGATGGGCAGTGTTTTCTGTGGCATCTACACTTCCTTTTTCAAAGGCATCGAATTCTTTTTGGGTCTGATAATCCAAATCCTTTCTGTCAACCACAAAAACAACTTTCTCTACTTTTGGGATTTCTTTCAGAATCTGGCTGGCTTTAAAGGAAGTCAATGTTTTTCCCGAACCTGTTGTATGCCAGATGAAACCGTTTTTATCGGTATTTCTTACCCGGTCAACAATTTTCTCAACAGCATAATATTGATAAGGTCTTAGAACCATCAATATTTTATTCGTTTCATTCAAAACGATATACTTAGTAATCATTTTAGCAATATGGCAAGGTTCTAAAAATGCCTGTGCAAAAGGTTCCAACTGCGTGATGTTATTGTTGTGTTCATCAGACCAAAAGAAAGTTTGCTTAAAAGTCTGCTTGGCGTTGTTGGAGTAATATTTCGTATTAACTCCGTTACTGATAATAAACAGCTGAACATAATTGAATAATCCGCTTCCTGAATTAAAAGACTGATGATGGTAACGGTTGATTTGGTTGAAAGCTTCTTTCATTTCCAGACCACGACGTTTTAGCTCAATCTGGACTAAGGGCAGTCCATTGATTAGTATTGTTACATCGTATCTGTTTTTATAACTGCCTTCCTGAGCAATCTGATTGGTGACCTGAAACTGATTCTGACACCAGTGGTCCTGGCTGATAAACTCAATCCATTCCGAACTTCCATCATCTTTGATAAAATGAAACTTGTCCCGAAGAATTTTTGCCTTCTCGAAAACATTTCCCTTTGAAAGATGGTTCAGAATTTTTTCAAATTCTTTGTCAGAGAATGTTTTTTTATTATGAATTTCGAGTTGCGTTTTTAGATTTTTAATCAGGTCATTTTCATTACAGATTTTTACTTTTTTATGCCCTAATTGCTGTAATTGTTCAACTAATTTCTGTTCTAAAATATATTCAGGTTGGCTTGACATTCTTTGATGTTATGAGGTTGATGAAAATTTTGCCAGACCTAAAAAATCTGACAAAATTTTAATTGTTCCTTCAAATTTAATAAATAATATATGATGAGTGCAATTATTTGAGTGCTTTAAACATTTGGTCGATTGCTTTTTTCTTCTGTTCCAGATTAGGATGAACATACAAGTTGAGAGTGGTGCTAATATTGGAATGCCCCAACAGGACACTTACTGTTTTGTAGTCGCAATTGCTCTCAATGCATCGTGTAGCAAAACTATGACGTAATCCATGAAATTTAATATCCGGGATTTCTAAGTAGCGCATTAGGTTTTTATAATAACTTCGGTAGGTTCTTGGTTCTGTGGGTTTGGAGTCATTGGTTAAAACATAAAAAGCAGGATTTACAATTTTCTTAAAAGGTTTCAGCATTCTCAGAAGTTCTCTGGTAATTGGAATTTCACGGATTGAATTTTTAGTTTTTGGGGTGTCAATAAGAAGTTCGGTTTTACGTTCTCCATCTTCAATCACGTAGATTCTTTGGATAGTTTTACGAATGTTGATAATCCCGTTATCCGTATCGATATCTTCCCACGTAAGGGCACAAATTTCACCAATTCGCATTCCTGAACAGAGGCAGATATAAACACCTAAATTCCTAAAGGTAAAATGCTCCTGAATATAGCTCATCACTTTTTTCTGATGTGTTCTGCTCAAAACTTCAATCGTGTGGGTTTCCCTTACTGTGGGATATTGAATATCAAAATTGATAAACTCAATCCATTTATTCTTAGCTCCAAATTTTAACACCATTTTTAGGACAATAAGAATGTCTTTTATACTTTTCTGACTTAGTCCCTGCTCCAGTTTTTGAAATACAAATTTCTGAACATCTTTTTCTTCAATTTCAGAATGGTTTTTGAATACAGGCAATAAATGATTTTCCAGTAATAGCATATAAGCCGAAAAAGTTGATTTTTTTACATAAAGTTTTTTGTCGTTCTTCCAATGTTCAGCGATTTCGGCTAATGTTTTCTTTTTTGTCATAATTTTTGATTTTTTAAATGATTTTCTAACTAATCTCAAAAGTTATGAAATAAAGATTGAGGACTGTTATTCCTTAGACTGTAAGAAA